>NZ_JAEX01000018.1 GCF_000519125.1 Desulfocurvus vexinensis DSM 17965 | reverse complement strand
GCCTACACCAGAAGCAAACGCCCCGCCAGCCAGGACGCGGGCGGCGGGCCGAGGGGCGGATGGCTGCCGGGGCGCTGCCCCGGACCCCGGCAAGGGGGCGCTGCCCCCCTGCACCCCCCGCCAGGGGCCAAGGGCCCCTGGACCCCGCACGCCACCCCGGGACCGCGCGGCGAAGCGCCGCGCGGTCCCGGGGTGGGGAGGCTCGGGTGGGGAGGCTCGGGTGGGGAGGCTCGGGTGGGGAGGCTCGGGTGGGGAGGCTCGGGTGGGGAGGCTCGGGTGGGGGATCAGGCTGGAAGGCTGGGGACGGGGGGCTGGGTGGAGCGGCCGGGCCAATGCGCGGCAGCCGGGCCGGGTTCCTTGCAGGAATCCGGCCCGGCTGTCGGGCAGGGCGCAGGGGCGCCTCGGGCGCCGGACCCCTTACTGGTCCGTGTGCAGCAGCCCCTTGGCGGCCAGGGTCGCCTCGGAGCGCGTGGTCAGGGTGAACAGCACGGTGATGGCCAGGTAGCCGATGCCGAAATAGGTCACGGCGTCGGGCATGCCGAAGGTCAGCAGCATCCAGCCGAAGAGCATGGGCCCGATGATCTGGCCGGTGCGGCCCACGGAATTGAACAGGCTCATGGCCGTGCCCTCGCCCAGCTCGTGGGTGGCCCGCAGCTTGAGCACGAAGGCCCGCGAGGCGTCCAGGCTGCCCGAGACGCCCAGCAGCAGCGCAGTCAGCGCCGTGGCTTCCAGGCCGCCGAAGTAGTAGTAGGTCGTGAACCCCAGGCAGCCGGTGGTGCCGGACAGGAAGATGAGGAACTTCTGGTTCCCGGCGCGGTCCAGGAACTTGGCCAGATAGGGCGCGACATAGATCAGGCACACCCCGTAGAGCATGTACACGCGCCCGATGTCGGACTGCGACTGGCCGATCCCGGCGAGGTAGACCGGGCTGAAATAATACATGAAACCCACAAAGGCCAGAGAGGCCGGGATGGAACTGAACACCACCAGGCCGAACACGTCGCGGTTGGTCAGGAAGCGCAGGGCGCGGCCCGGGGTCAGGCGGCCCCGGGCGTGGGCGCCGGGGTTCAGGGTGCAGAAGGTCGGGCGGGCCATGGCCCGGCGCATGAAGCCCAGGGCGTAGGCCCCGGCAAAGACGATGATCGCCGTGCCCGCCAGCAGCACGGGCCGGAAGCCCACGCGCTCGGCCATCATGGCCCCGGCGGCGCCGCCGCAAATGCTGCCCGCGAACACGCCCGCCCACAGCTGGGCCATGCCCTGGGCCTTGCTGCCCCGGTCGGTCTGGCGCACCACGAAGCCCTGGGCGGCCATGAGGAACGCCCCGTAGCCCAGGCCCACAAGCCCGCGCGAGGCGATGAAGTGCAGCGCGTCGGGCGCCAGGGCCGACCAGGCCGTGCCCGCCAGGGCCGCCCCCAGGCCGAACCAGAAGGGCTCGTGCCAGCCGCGCCGGTCGATCCACGGCCCGGCCCCCAGCAGCGCCACGCCCACGAAAAGCATCTCCACCGAGATGGGCAGACCCAGCACCACCTCCTGCGACAGGCCCAGGTCGGGGATGGGCAGCACCTTCATGTACAGCGGCAGGAAGGAGATGCACATGTCGATGCCCAGCAGGAACAAAAACGCCGCCGGACGGATGGCCCCGAAGGGGATGCCCGCCCCGGGCAGGGCGCAGGGGTCGCCCGCGGGCGGCGCGTTGGCGCCGTTGGTCCGCACGTACTGGTCCTTGATGAACAGGTTGGCCAGGATGAGCATCTCCACGAAGAACAGGATGGAGATGACCAGCACGGTGGCCGAGTCCTTGAAGATTTCCGTCAGCTTTTCCAGCATGCTCTGGCGCGAGACGTTGGCCACCAGGTGCCCGTGCAGGGAACCCTCGCGCATCAGCGGCGTGTGGGCGCGGTAGCGCGGGTCGTACTGGCCGTCCAGGGGGCCGGGGTCCTGCCGGGGGCCGGGGGTGCCGCCCGCGCGGTAGTCGAAGGCGCCCTGGTGCGTGGCCACGAACACCAGCCGCCCCTCGGCGTCGTACACGGCGATGTCGCGCAGCTCCGGCGAGGCGGCGATGATATCGCCCAGCAGCTGGTCCAGCCCGCTCAGGCTGTCCAGGCGCAGGCCCTTGCCGAAGAAGAACTCCACGTCCTCCTTGAGCAGGGTCATCAGCGTCTCGGCCTTGGTCTGGTTGATGGCCAGGAATTCGTCGCGGAAGGCGCGCAGGTTCATGCCCGCAAAAACGATCTGCGCCGTGCCCACCACCAGGAACAGCAACACCGAAATGCGCCGCCCGGGCAGCCCCGTGGCCAGCGGCGCGGCGTGGGTCACGAGGTTGAGCGCCAGGATCAGCAGGGCCATGCCGCAGACCATGACCCCGGCGAAGACCTTGAGGTTGTGGTCGAAGAAGGGCCCCAGCAGCTGCTCCACCTGCTGCTCGCCGAAGCTGATCACCGTGTAGGCGGCGATGCCCTTGCCCTCGGTGACGGGCAGGGCGATGCTGAACTGGCCAAGATGCTTGACGAAGGCCGGGGCCTGCCCCTGGTCCGCCCCCGGGGTGGCGAACAGCGCCCGCAGCTCGCGGGGCAGGGCCTCGCCCGCCAGGGCCGGGTTGGTGGAGTGCAATATCTGGCCGTCGGGCAGCACGATGGAGATGACCACATCGTCCTCGCGCAGCATCTTGCGCTGGTAGCCCGAGGGCGTGTGCCGCAGCACCACGTTCTTGAAGATCTGCCCGCGCGTGTCTTCGAGCACGCGGTCGATGCCCGTGAACTTGTCCAGGCGCTTGCCGAACTTCAGGGCCCGGTCCAGGGCGCGCTGCAGGTCCAGGGCGATGACGCGGTATTCCGAGATGATGGCCTCGGTGTAGACCTTCTCCATGGACGCCGTGGTCAGCATGATGCTGAACCCCAGGGACAGCAGCAGCAAAAGGAAGGCACACAGGGCTATCTTGAGTTTCATGCGCGTCGTGGGGTTGGCGGTTGCGGGGGCCACGGCACACTAGCGCGCCCCGGGCGCGGATGCAACGCCCTTGCTGGGCACGTGCAGTCCGGGCGCCGGATGCCCCCTGGCGCCCGGGGCCGGGGCTGCGGCGGTCCGCGCGCGGGCCCGCCGGGGGGCGGGCGCCGACCCCGCTAGCGCAGGACCTCGCGCAGGGCGGCGTTGGAGGCCGCCACCCGGTCGGCCAGCAGCCCGACCACGAAGTGGTGGATGGCCGCCGCCAGGTCGGGGCGCTTGTGCTGAAGCAGGGGCAGGGCCTTGGCGGGCAGGCGGTGCAACACGCAGTCCTCGGCGGCGGTCACGGTGGCCGAGCGCGGGGCCGAGGTGTACAGGCCCATCTCGCCGAACACCGTGCCCGGGCCCATCTTCTTCAGCCGCAGGTGCTTTTCCCCCTCCAGGGCCATTTCCACGTTCACCGTGCCGCGTTCGATGAAGTACATGCTGTCCGGGGCGTCGCCCTGGCGGAAGACCACCCGCCCCCGGGCCACCTCGACCCGCGTCAGCACGCGCAGCAGCAGCGGGATGAGCTGCCGGTCGGGAAACACCGGCGCCAGCAGCTCGGCCAGGTTCTTGTGCTCCTGGTGCAGCTCGTCGGCCTCGTCGAGGATATGGTCCTCGGCCCATTCCAGGGCGTAGTCCAGCGAGGTCACGGTGATGGAGCCGCCGTCCTGGTCGGAGAGCACGCAGCCCGCCCGGGCCAGCTGCGTCTCCAGCTCGAAGGGCACGTTGGTGAACACCAGCAGGAACCCGCCGGTCTTGGCGATCTGCTTCATGCGGATGAAGGAGATGGCCACCGACGAGTCCAGACCGCTGGTGAAGGTGAAGTCCAGCAGCACGAAGCGCAGCGGCTCGCGCCCCTGGTCGTGCAGCCGCGCGGTGATCATCTCGATCAGGCGGTTGGTGGTGCCCAGGAAGATGAAGCCCTGCAGGGTCAAAACGTGGATCTGGTCGCCCTTGGCGCGCAGCACGGCCTGCTGGGCCGGGGCGCGGTCGGCGTGGCTGTGGAAGTTGGCGCCGGACATCTCCAGGCGCACCACGCTCACCGAGCCGTAGCGCACGGCGGTGACCAGCATGGCCAGGGCCGCCCCGATGGCCAGCCCCGGCAGCAGCCCCAGGCAGACCGTGACCAGGAACACCAGCACCAGCAGGGCGTAGTCGCCCTTGTGGGTGAAGCGGGTGCGCGTCTCGCCCAGCCAGCGCCACAGCAGCGACAGGCCCAGCCCGGCCAGGATGCCCGCCGGGACGAAGCGCGGCAGCAGCGGCAGCCAGCGGTCGGCCAGCACCAGGGCCAGGGCGCACACCGCCGTGCCTGTGAGCCCCGCCAGCATGCCCGAGGCCCCGGCCAGGCGGTTGCCCAGGCTGCGGTCCAGCGACAGGGTGCCCGGCAGGCCGCCGCCCAGGGCGCACAGCATGTTGCCCACCCCCAGCACGCGGAATTCGCCGTCCAGGTCCACGGGCTTGCCGGTGACGACCTCCATCTCCGAGATGCGGATCATGGCCGAGCCCGCCACCAGCCCGCCCAGGGCCAGCACGTAGCCCGCGCAGTCGGCGATGACCATCCAGTCGATGCTGTCCAGGAAGCCCGCGTCCTGGACATGGGCCCAGGGCGCCCGGGCGGCCAGGGGGCCGAACAGCCAGCCCAGCTCCCGGGCCTGCTCCAGCCCGATGCCCTGCCAGTGCAGGTAGCCGTGGCAGGCGCCCACGGCCAGGGCCAGCAGCGCCGCCACGGCATAGGCGTTGCGGACCCAGCGCAGGACCACGAACAGCGCGACCCCCAGCCCGATGGCCGGAGCCCAGCGCAGGCACAATTCGGCATCGAAATAGCGGGCCATGATGTCGCCCAGGCACACGCTGCGCCCCAGGGCCACCCCGAAGGCCTGGACCACCAGCATGAAGCCCACCGCCGCCAGCACGCCGCCCAGGGCCTGGATGGGCACGTAGCGCACATGGTCGCTGCTGCGCGACAGGCCCGCCGCCAGCAGCAGGGCGCCCGTGAACAGGCCGCACACGGCCAGGGCCGCCAGGGTGGTGGCCAGTACCGCCTCGGCGGGCGCGCCCGTCATGCGCTCCTGCACGAAGCCCGCGAGCAGGAAAAGCACCACGCCGGTCATGGTTTCCGGCCCGGCGGCGGCAAAGGCGATGCGGCTGCGCAGGGCCACCGCCAGGCCCAGCACCGTGGCGCCCAAAAGGGCCATGGTCACCGCGTGGGGAAAGTGCTCCAGCAGCGCGCCCTGGGAAGAAACCAGCGTGGCCACGGCCAGGGCGAAGAGCACGCCCAGGACCCCGGCCACCAGCCCGCCCGCCAGGTTGCCCAGCGCCCCGCCCTCGATGAACCGGGGCCGCAGCTCCGCCTCCATGGCGCGGGACAGCTCGGCCTCGCTGATGGCCTTGCCCCCGGTGCGCCCCGCCGCCTGGGGCCGGGCCGCGGGCTCGGCTTCGATCACATCGTCCAGGTGCAGGTCGCCCGCGTCGGCCGCCACCAGCGAGCTCTCGCCACACCTGGGGCAGCGGACCCTGCGGTCCGCGTATTTGTCCGGGAGCTTCCTGTCCAGCCCGCAGGACGGGCACTTGAAAACAGCCACTGCTCTTCCCCTGAAGGCCTGAGTTTCGTATCCTGTACACGCCTTGCCCGGCCGATGGCAACCGCCCTGGCTGTTTCATCGGTTGTTTCAGGGATTTGAATAGGCCCGGACCCGTTTGCGGGGCCTGGCGGGCCCCGGGGGGAATTTCCTCGCATTTGGCCCTTGACTCCCCCTGGAAATGCTGTACATTCCTTCCTGTCAGTAAATATTCCTAATAACAATTAGTACCCGCAAGGAGCGACCATGAGCAAGACCGAGAAGAACCTGATGGAGGCCTTTGCCGGCGAATCCCAGGCCAACCGCAAATACCTGGCCTTCGCCGAGAAGGCCGACAAGGAAGGCCACCCCCAGGCCGCGCGCCTGTTCCGCGCCGCCGCCGCCGCCGAGACCGTGCACGCCCACGCCCACCTGCGGGCCCTGGGCGCCATCCGCACCACCGCCGAGAACCTCAAGGCCGCCATCGAGGGCGAGACCCACGAGTTCAAGGAGATGTACCCGCCCATGATCGAGGACGCCAAGGCCGAAGGCCACAAGGCCGCCCTGCGCTCCTTCGAGTTCGCCAACGTGGTCGAGGCCGTGCACGCCAAGCTCTACCGCAAGGCCCTGGACACCCTGGACAACCCCGAGCCCGCCGAATACTACGTCTGCTCCGTGTGCGGCCACACCGTCGAGCACGAAGCCCCGGACGCCTGCCCCGTGTGCAAGGCCGCCAAGAAGGCCTTCTTCAAGGTGGACTAGGCGTTCCGGCTTCCGCTTTGCCTGGAAACGGGGCTGTCTTCGCTGGCGAAGGCAGCCCCATTTTTCGGCCCGGGAAGGCCCCCGGGGCGCTCCGCCGGGGCCTGCTCCGGCCCCGTGCGCCCGCCCCGGGGGCCCTTCGCCGCGCGGCCCGGACGGCGCGGCGGGGAAAGCCCGCCGCAGCTCCCTCCCCCGCAGGCAAACAAAAAGGCCGACCCTTGCGGGTCGGCCTTTGATCATCCGGGGTAAGGCGCGCGGGGGCCTAGTACATGCCGCCCATGCCGCCCATGCCGCCGGGCATGGCCGGGGCAGCGGGCTTGTCTTCGGGCTTCTCGGCGATGGCGCACTCGGTGGTCAGCAGCAGGCCGGACACGGAGGCCGCGTTCTGCAGGGCGGTGCGGGTGACCTTCTTGGGGTCGATGACACCGGCCTTGATCAGGTCTTCGTATTCGCCGGTGGCGGCGTTGAAGCCGAAGCCGTCCTTGCCGCCGCGCACCTTCTCCACCACCACGGAGCCTTCCATGCCCGCGTTGTTGGCGATCATGCGCAGGGGCTCTTCGATGGCGCGGGCGATGATGTTCACGCCGGCCAGCTCGTCGTCGTCGGCGGGCTTGATCTTGGAGAGCACCTTGGCGCAGCGCACCAGGGCGACGCCGCCGCCGGGCACGATGCCCTCTTCCACGGCGGCGCGGGTGGCGTTGAGGGCGTCCTCGACGCGGGCCTTCTTCTCCTTCATCTCGGTCTCGGTGGCCGCGCCGACGTTGATCACCGCCACGCCGCCCACGATCTTGGCCAGGCGCTCCTGGAGCTTCTCGCGGTCGTAGTCGGAGGTGGTCTCGTCGATCTGGGCGCGCAGCTGCTTCACGCGGGCCTTGATGTCCTCGCTCTTGCCGGCGCCGTCAACGATGGTGGTGTTCTCCTTGTCGATGACCACGCGCTTGGCGGTGCCCAGGTCGGCCACGGTCATGTTCTCCAGCTTGATGCCCAGGTCCTCGGAAACGACCTGGCCGCCGGTGAGGATGGCGATGTCCTTGAGCATCTCCTTGCGGCGCTCGCCAAAGCCCGGGGCCTTGACGGCGGAGACCTGGAGCGTGCCGCGCAGCTTGTTGACCACCAGGGTGGCCAGGGCCTCGCCGTCCACGTCCTCGGCGATGATCACCAGCGGGCGGGACATCTTGGCGGTCTGCTCCAGCACGGGCAGCAGGTCCTTCATGTTGGAGACCTTCTTCTCGTGGATGAGGATCAGCGGCTCCTCCATCTCGCAGGTCATCTTCTCGGGATCGGTGACGAAATAGGGGGAGAGGTAGCCGCGGTCGAACTGCATGCCCTCGACCACGTCCAGGGTGGTGTCCAGGCCCTTGGCCTCCTCCACCGTGATGACGCCTTCCTTGCCGACCTTGTTCATGGCCTCGGCGATGATGTTGCCGATGGTGGCGTCGTTGTTGGCGGAGATGGTGCCGACCTGGGCGATCTCTTTCTGGTCGCGGGTGGGCTTGGCGATCTTGGAGAGCTCTTCGGCCAGGGCCAGCACGGCCTTGTCGATGCCGCGCTTCACGGCCATGGGGTTGCGCCCGGCGGCGGCGAGCTTCACGCCCTCGGTGAAGATGGACTGGGCCAGGATGGTGGCCGTGGTGGTGCCGTCACCGGCCACGTCGGAGGTCTTGGAGGCCACTTCCTTGACCATCTGGGCGCCCATGTTCTCGAACTTGTCGGCCAGCTCGATCTCCTTGGCCACGGTCACGCCGTCCTTGGTGATGATCGGGGAGCCGAAGGACTTCTCGATGACCACGTTGCGGCCCTTGGGGCCCAGGGTGACCTTGACGGCGTTGGCCAGCTTGTCAACGCCCTTCTTCAGTTTCTCGCGCGCCTTGGCGTCGAAAAGGATCTCTTTAGCGGACATGTCGTTTCTCCTTGTTCATGCAAAGTGGGAAAAATCGGGAACGGGCGGGTTACTTCTCGATGATAGCCAGGATGTCATCCTCGCGCATGACGAGGTGCTCCACGCCGTCGATCTTGACCTCGGTTCCGGCGTACTTGTTGAACAGCACGAAGTCGCCAGCCTTGACGGACATGGGAATGGCCTTGCCCGCGTCGTCGCGCTTGCCGGGCCCGGCGGCCACGATCTGGCCCTTGATGGGCTTTTCCTTGGCGGTGTCGGGGATGATGATGCCCCCGGCGGTGACTTCTTCGCTCTCCAGACGCTTGACCAGGACGCGGTCGTTCAACGGTTTCAGTTTCATGACTATCCTCCGAATGATTTTAAGGAGTGGCTGGTTGCGGCTTTGGCACTCCCGGGTTGCGAGTGCCAGCCCATGGCACCTGATCGCCCGCGACCGGAAAGGCTCATGCCAACCGGCGACGGGCTTCGGGGAGAGTGATAAGACACCTAGGGCGGGTGTCAACACCCGGGGGCGCATTTTTCTGCGCACCCGCCCGGGGCCGCGCCCGGAGGCCACGCACCGCGAGCCACGGGCGACGGACCGCCCTCCGTTTTGGGGTACCAATTGCCGGATTTTCGGGATATGAGTTCCCGCATGCCCTCCTCGCCGCTGTACAGGACGCTCTTGCGCAAGCTGCCCCACGACCTGCCGGGCCTCGTGCTGGTGGTGCTGCTGGCGCTGCTGCTGGCCGTGCCCCTGTCCAGCTGCAACGACAACGAGCCCGTGCGCCAGGTGGACCTGACCAAACGCGAGCCCATCACCTTCCACCAGCGCCAGGAGGAGCTCACCTACGCCTACGCGCCCCAGTACTCCCACGCCACCTCCTACCAGCGCCACCACCTGCTGGTGGAGTACCTGGCCGAGGCCACGGGGCTCAGGATGCGCCAGGTCTTCCCCGACACCTTCGGCGAGCACATGAACATGGTCGATCAGGGGCTCATCGACATCTCCTTCTCCAACCCCTTCATCTACATTAAGATGGCCGAGCGCCAGGGCGCCTGGGCTTTCGCCCGCGTGGTGGAGCCCGAGGGCCGCAACTTCCGCGGCCAGATCATCACCCGCGCCGACAACCCGCGCATCAAGACCCTCCAGGACGTGCGCGGCGAGCGCTGGCTGGCCGTGGACCCCTCCAGCGCCGGCGGCTATCTCTACCCCCTGGGCCATTTCATTGAAAACGGCATCCACAAGGAAGACTTCACCGAGATCGCCTTCGCCCCCGGCCCCGGCGGCAAGCAGGAAAAGGTCGTGCTGGGCGTGTATTCCGGCAAGTACGGCGTGGGTTCCATCCGCGAGGGCACCCTGGCCATCGTGGCCAACACCATCGACGTGTCGCAGATCCGCGTGCTGGACGTGTCGCGCTGGTATCCGGGCTGGGTCTACGCCGCGCGCAAGGGCCTGGACCCCGAAATCGTGCGCAAGATCCGCGACGCCATGATCGCCCTGGACATCAGCAGGCCCACCCACAGGCCGATCCTGGAAAACGCCGGGCTCACGGCCATCATTCCCTCGCAGGACGCGGACTTCGACCCCGTGCGCCGCCTGGCCGAGATGGTCGGGGAGGAACTGCTGCGGTGACCCGCACCCCCCGCTTCCTCGACCGCCTGAAGTTCCAGGACAAGATCAACCTGGGCACCGCGCTCATCGTCATCTTCTTCGGCGTGCTGGTGTCCATCGGCGTGTCGCGCGTCAGCGTGAACGCCATCATCGAGGAGAACCGCGACCGGGGCACCAGCATGGCCAGAAACCTGGCCCTGCGCGCCCTGGACCCCATGCTCGGCCAGGACTTCCTGCGCCTGAAGACCCTGGTGGACGAGGTGGCCGGGCTCTCGCCCTACATCACCTACGCCTTCGTGCAGGACCGCCAGGGCGACGTGGTGGTCCACTCCTTCAAGACCGACTTCCCCGTGGACCTGCGCGAGGCCAACGCCGCCAGGGGGCGCGACGTGCACGTGCAGCTGCTCGACGCCGGATCCATGCGCATCTACGACTTCGCGGCCCCGGTGATCATCGGCACCGACAGCTTCGGCACCGTGCGCCTGGGCATCAGCCAGGTGCGCGTGCAGAGCGCCAAAAGCCAGATCATGGTCACCATCTTCGGCATCACCGCCGCCGTGGCCGTGGCGGCCATCCTGCTCTCCACCCTGTTTGCCCGGGGCATAACCCGCCGCCTGGACATCCTGCGCGAGAGCGCCGAGGAGGTGGTGCGCGGCAACCTCGACGTGCAGACCGCCCCGCCCCTGTCGCGCGACTGCTGGGAGGTCATGAACTGCACCAACCAGGACTGCCCGGCCTACCGCGACGACCGCCACCGCTGCTGGTACCTGGCGGGCACCCTGTGCCCGCACTGCGCCGATGTGGCCCTGCCCGAAAAGCTGCGCACCTGCCGCTCGTGCAAGGTCTTCCTCGAGAACCAGGGCGACGAGATCCAGGCCCTGGCCGAGACCTTCGACATCATGGCCCTGACGCTCAACGCCTACATCGACGAGCTCAAGCAGACCCACAGCGACCTGGAGCGCCAGCGCCAGCTCATGCAGACCATCCTCGACGTGACCCCCGACCTGGTCTCGCTGCAGGACGACGAGCTGCGCTACATGGCCGTGAACAAGGCCTTCTGCACCTATTTCCACCGCAACGAGAAGGACATCCTCGGCCGCACGGACTTCGACCTCTTCAGCGAGGGCCAGGCCGACGCCAACTACCACGAGGACCGCCAGATCCTCATGAGCGGCGCGCCGCTGTCCAAGCAGATCCTCACCGGGCGCAAGGGCGACAAGCGCTGGTTCCACATCCTCAAGGTGCCCGTGCGCAGCGGGGAGAAGATCATCGGCCTGCTGCTCACCGCGCGCGACATCACCGTCATCAAGCAGTACCAGGAGCGGCTCATCCACTCCCAGAAGATGCACGACCTGGGCAAGATGGCCGGAGGCGTGGCCCACGAGATCAACACCCCGCTGGGCATCATCCTGGGCTACGCCCAGCTCCTGCTCGAAGACGCCGCCGCCGACAGCCAGCTGCACAAGGACCTGAAGACCATCGAGCGCCAGACCAAGGTCTGCCGACGCATCGTGGCCGACCTGCTGGGCTTTTCGCGCAGCACCCAGACCGCCATGGAACCCATGGACCTGAACACCTCCATCCAGGAGGTGGTGGACCTGGTGGCCCAGATCTTCCGCCAGGAGCGCGTCATCGTGCAGACGGACTTCGACCCCACGGTGCCGCCCATCGTGGGCGACGCCGCGCGGCTCAAGCAGGTCTGGATGAACCTGCTCTCCAACGCCTTCGACGCCATCGGCTCCGACGGGCACATCCTGGTGGGCACCAAGCTGTGCAGCCACCGCCGCCGGGTGGTGGTCACCGTGGCCGACACGGGCTCGGGCATCACCGGGGGCGACCTGCCCCAGGTCTTCGACCCCTTCTTCACCACCAAGCCCGTGGGCGAGGGCACGGGCCTGGGCCTGTCCGTGTCCTTCGGCATCGTGGCCGACCACGGCGGAAAAATTTCGGTGACCAGCCCCGCGCCCGTGGAGTATCTGGCCAGCGAAGGCGACAAGAACGAGACCAAGCCCCCCGGCCCCGGCACGGTGTTCTTCGTGGAGCTGCCCCTGACCAAGGAAGGCCTGCCCGACGAGGATTGCCCCGAGGTCGCCGTGATCCGGGGCGAGCTACAGACCGCAGCACCCCAAGGAGACTGACATGGCCACGATCATCGTGCTCGACGATGTGATGGACGCAGGCGTGCTCATCAAGCGCATCCTGGAACGCAAGGGGCACAGCGTGGAGGCCTTCACCGAGGAGGAGGAGGCCCTGGCCCACGCCAAGGCCCACGCCCCGGACCTGGCCATCCTGGACATCAAGCTCAAGAAGATGACCGGCGTCGAGGTGCTCGAAGAGCTCAAGAAGGTCTCTCCGGGCACGCGGGTCATCATGCTCACCGGCTATCCGACCATCGAGACCGCGCGCCAGTGCCAGCGCCTGGGCGCGGCGGACTACTGCGTCAAGCCCATCGACAAGGACGAGCTGGAAGACAAGGTCGGCAAGGTCCTGGCCAGCTAGAACCCCCAGGCAAGGAGCCCCGCGTCCCATGGACTTCAAGGAGCTGTTCAAGCACTGGACCTACCAGGTCTTCGCCCCCGGCACCGTCTTGCGGCGCAAGTACGAGTCGTTCAAGAACCTGCTGGAGATCGACCGCGCCTGCCTGGAGCGCATCGCCGAACTGGAGGACATCCACTACGGCGGCACGCCCGTGGACTGGGCCCGCGTCAACCAGCTGGTGCGCGAGCTGCTTTCGCAGTCCGACTTTTTGGTGCGCGAGCTGCTGGCCATGACCCCGGGCAACTACCTGGACCTGCCCGACTACCGCAACAAGATCGCCTTCTACCTGACCATGGCCTCCGAGCCGCAGGACTTCGAGTTCGCCCCGCCCTTCGCCATGAGCTACGAGGAGGCCCTGGGCCGCCCGGCCTGCGCCGGGGGCAAGGCCCACAACCTGGCCCAGGCGGCCGCCCTGGCCGAGCTGCCCGTGCCCGAGGGCTTCGTCATCACCTGCCGGGCCTTCCATTATTTCATCGAATACAACGAGCTGCGCCCGCGCATCGACACCCTGCTGGCCAAGGTCAACCTCGACGCCCCGGGGTTCGTGGGCGACATCTGCGAGGAGATCCAACGCCTGATCCTGGCGGGCGAGGTGCCTCCGGCGGTGGAGCAGGAGTACCGCCACCGGGCCATGCTGCTGGCCGGGGCGCGCGGCGGGCGCGTGCGCCTGGCCCTGCGCTCCAGCGCGCGCGGCGAGGACTCCGAGGCCTCCTTCGCCGGGCAGTACGAGTCCGTGCTCGGCGTGTCGCTGTCGGACATCACCCCGGCCTACAAGAAGGTGCTGGCGAGCAAGTACAGCGCCAAGGCCGTGACCTACCGCATCCGCTACGGCCTGCCCGACCAGCAGACGCCCATGGCCGTGCTGGTCACCGAGATGATCGACCCCGCAGCCAGCGGCGTGGTCTACACCCGCGACCCCGCCGACCCGGACGGCGACACCCTGGCCGTGTACGCCGTGCCCGGCATGGGCCGCGCCCTGGTGGACGGCAGCGCCTCGCCCGAAACCCTGACCATCTCGCGCGGCGAGGCCCCCGCCATCGTGGCCCACGCCTCCGGCGGCGGCGCGCCGCAGGTGGTCTGCGGCGACACGCCCGACGAGGGCCCCTGCCTGCCCGAGGCCCACGCCCTGTCCCTGGCCCGGGTCGGGCTGCACCTGGAGCGGCTGTTCCGCGCCCCGCAGGACATCGAATGGTGCATGGACCGCAACGGCTCGCTGTACATCCTCCAGGCCCGGCCCCTGGGCCTGGAGGCGGCGGACGGCGAGCCGGAGCCGGACCGCGACGCCCCCCTGCCCGACGAGCCGCTGCTGCGCGGGGTGCCCGCCAGCCCCGGGGTGGGCATGGGCCCGGTGTGCAAGCCCCAGCGGATCACCGACCTCGACAGCGTGGCCGAGGGCTGCGTGCTGGTGGCCGATACCCTCTCCCCGGCCTATGTCAGCGTGCTGGAGCGCCTGGCCGCCGTGGTCACCGACACCGGCTCCAAGGCCAGCCACTTCGCCTCCGTGGCCCGCGAATTCGGCCTGCCGGTGGTGGTCAACGCCAAGTTCGCCACCCGCACCCTGGAAGAAGGCCGCCAGGTCACCGTGGACGCCACCCATGGCCGGGTCTACGACGGCGCGGTGGCGGCGCTGAAGGAGCGCGCGGGCCGCCCCCGGCCCCAGCGCGACACGCCGTTCCGCAGGCGCATGGCCGAGGTCATGAGCCGCATTTCGCCCCTGAACCTCACCGACCCCGAGGACGAGAACTTCGCGCCCCACGGCTGCCGCACCATCCACGACATCGTGCGCTTCTGCCACGAGCGCGGGGTGGGCGAGATGTTCTCCCTGGTGGGCAAGGACGGGCGCGGCCTGACCCAGGCCAAGCTGCTCCAGACCCCGCTGCCCGTGGTGCTGCACGTGCTGGACCTGGGCGGTGGCCTGACCCCGGCGGCGGCGGCGGAAAAAACCGTGGACCCCTGCCACTTCGCCAGCGGCTCGCTCATCGCCCTGTGGGAAGGGCTGAACCACCCCGACGTGCAGTGGGACGGCAGCCTGCTGGCCTTCGACTGGGAGCGCTTCGACCAGATGTCCGGCGGCGTGTTCAGCCTGAAGTCAAAAATCCTGTCCAGCTACGTGGTGGTGGCCCGCGAATACATGCACCTGCTCATGCGCTTCGGCTACCACTTCGCGGTGGTGGACGCCATGTGCGGCGAACACCCCGAGGCCAACTACGTAAACTTCCGCTTCAAGGGCGGGGGCGCGGGCGTGGGCCAGCGCCTGCTGCGCCTGGATTTCGTGAAGAAGGTCCTGGCCAGCGCGGGCTTCCGCGTCAAGGTCACCGGCGACATGCTCGACGCCCGCCTGGACCGCGCCCCGGCGCCCAAGATCGAGCTGACCCTGACCCTGGTGGGCACCCTGCTCGGACGCACCCGGCTCATGGACATGGCGCTCACCGGCGACGATCAGGTCCAGGAACTGGTGGACCAGTTCCTGGAATCCCTCTAGGCGCGCCATGGCTTCCGGCTACTCCATCGACTGGGTCACCGACAGCCTCGCCGTGGGCGGGGCGCCCATGTCCTACGAGGCCCTGGCCGACCTGCGCGCCCAGGGCATCGACTGCGTGCTGAACCTGTGCGACGAGTTCTGCGACCTGCACTGGATCGAGGCCGACCAGGGCTTCGAGGTCTATTATTTCCCCATCCCCGACGAGCAGGCCCCGGACCTGGAAGGCCTGGAAAAGGCCCTGGACTGGCTGGACGAGGCCATCTACCTGGGCAAGCGCGTGCTCATCCACTGCCGCCACGGCATCGGGCGCACGGGCACGGTGCTCAACGCCTACCTGCTGCGCAAGGGCCTGGGCCACAAGCTGGCCGGGCGCGCCCTGCGGCCCCTGCGGGCCAAGCCGCAGAACTTCTCGCAGTGGCGCTTCGTGCGCCGCTACGGCAAGCAGGCCGGGCGGCTGTCCGTGCGCGAGCCCAGCCTGGAGTCCAAGAACCTCGTGGACCTCTACCCGTTCTTCGCCGACTACGAGCGCGCCGTGGAGGACGTGGACGTGCTGCTGGGCGACGGGGCCCGGCCCTCGGCCCTGTGCGGGCGCGACCACGACCGCTGCTGCCGCTCCCTGGTGACCATGCCGCTCATCGAGGCCGTGTACCTGAACCACGCCGTGACCATGGCCCTGTCGCGCACCGACCGCGAGGCCATGGTCCTGCGCGCGGTGGAGGCCCTGCGCGTGCTGCGCCGCCTGGGCTACGACCCCCAGGAGCCCGCCACGCGCACGGCCAGCCTGTGGACATCCTACCGCGAGGCCGGGGTGCTCTGCCCGCTGTCCGAGCTGGGGGAATGCCTGGTCTTCGACAGCCGCCCCCTGGCCTGCCGCCTGGGGGACCTGGCCCCCGAAAGCCTGGCCCACCCGGCGGTGGCCACCCTGCTGCCTGCGGCCCTGAAAAGCATCAGCGCCAACCTGTTCTTCGCCTACACCTCGCGCTTCCCCGAAGGCGAGCCCATGGTCTTCACCCTGCCCGAGGTCGTCTCGGGCAAGTTCGTGCAGACCTTCTTCCACTCCCTGATGCGCCTAGGCGACTAGGCGCACGGGGCAGACCCAAAGGACCGGCCATGACCACGAAACGCACGACCCTGGCCGCGCTGGCGGCCCTGGCCCTGGCGGCGGCCCTGCTGTGGGCCCCCGGCCCGGCCCGCGCCCAGGCCCCCGGCCCCGACCTGTCGGGCGCCTACGCCATCACCGGCACCGACCCCGGCGGCGCGGCCCCCTACCACGGCAGCGCCGTGCTGACGCGCCAGGGCGCGGCCTACCTGTTCGAGGCCGAGATCGACGGGGTGCGCTACGCGGGCCTGGGCCTGCACGACCCGCAGGCCGGGGTGCTGGCCCTGTCCTTCCTGGAGGGCGACGACGCCCACAGCCTGGGCGTGACCGTGCTGCACGTGGAGGGCGACGCCCTGCGCGGCTCGTGGGTCGCGCGCGGGCAGCTCCAGGACGCCCCGGGCGGCGAGGTCTGGACCCGGCGCTGACCCCGGGCCGCCCGCGCCCTAGAAGCCCAGCTCCTGGTCCACCAGCACGACCTTGATCCGGTTCTTGGGCCAGCAGCGTTCGGTGATCGACCAGGTGTTGCAGATGCGCTCGGGGCTCGCGCAGTCCTCGCAGCGCATGCTGCGCGTGCAGGGGGTCTTGCGGCCCAGGCGCATGGCGTTGACCGGGGCGGCCAGCTCCTTGACGCGGCGCATGGCCTCGTCCAGCCCGCCCGCCAGCTTGTTGCGCCCGGCCACCACGACCACGAAGCGCGGCCCGAAGGCCAGGGCCGCCACGCGGTTGCCCGTGGCGTCGAGGTTCACCAGCCTGCCGTCGGCGGTGATGGCGTTGGCGCCGGTGAAGAAGATGTCGGCGGTGAGCGCCTCGCGGCGCACGCGCAGGGATTCGAAGCGCGCCAGCCCGGGGTCGAAGGGGTCGAGCACCGCCAGCCCGGCCGTGGCCTTCACGGCCTCGTAGACGCCGGTCTCCATCAGGGTCATGGAGCCTCCGAAGGAGGCCGTGCGGCAGTTCTCCTCGACCATGAGCCGGACGAGGATGTCCTTTTCCACCAGGGCCCGCGCCGCCCCGGCCCCGGACACCAGGTAGGCGTCGAACCCGTTGCGCACCAGGGCCTTCTTGGCCTGGGCCAGGCGCCCTTCGTGGTAGGCGGCCAGGGGATTGTCCATGCGACCTCCGGGGGTTGCGGTGGGGTATGTTCCAGCACTGCCAAACCCCGGGCCACCGGTCAAGCGGGCGCGGGCAGGGCGCACGGCGCGGGCCCGGGCGGGCTGCGCGGCTTTCCCCTGCCGGGCGGGCCTTTTCCCGGCCGCCCAGCGCCGGATGCACGGCGCGGCCCCGGCCCTGCGGCTGGCGGAGGCTCCGCGCGTGGCCGCGCACCCCGGGGCTTGACTTTGGGGCGCGCCTGGGGCACTTAGACCGCCCGCGATCAGATGCATCCGGGGCGCGCACCGTCGCGCCCCGCGCGTTTTCCGGTCGCGCGCATCCACCCGGAGCCCCGCCCGGGGTGCCTTGCCATCGGCCTTGACAGGGCCGGGGCGAGGGGTTAGGTACTCGCGTTTACGACCACCCCAAGGAGAACTGCAATGAGCAAGAGAACATACCAGCCCAGCAAGCTGCGCCGCAAGCGGACCCACGGTTTCCTGGTCCGCTCCAGAACCAAGAATGGCCGGGCCGTGCTGCGCCGCCGCCGTGCCAAGGGACGTAAAAGATTAGCGGTCTGACCTTCGCGCGCCGGCACCGCCTGCTGAACCGCTCCCAGTTCCTTGCGTGCTACGACCGGGGCAGGAAGCATTTCTCCAGGCACTTCATTCTTTTCGCGCTTCACGACGCCACGCCCGGCGCCCCCTGGCGGCTGGGCGTGGCCGTAAGCCGGAAGCTGGGGTCGGCAGTGTCGCGCAACCGTATCAAGCGGCTGCTGCGCGAATTTTTCCGCCTGCATCAGAACACCCTGCCCGCAGGCATGGACTTCGTTGTCGTCCCCAAGCGCCATGTGGACGCCAGCGCCCTGGGCCTTGGCGACGTGGAGCCCGAACTCGCCGCCCTGGTGGCCAAGGCCTGCCAGGCCTCGCCCCCCGGGGCGCAACCCCGGCCCGGCGGCTGACACTGAAGAGCATGCGCACCCTACTCATCGCTCTCATCCGCGTCTACCAGCGCGCCGTTTCCCCCCTGTTCCCGCCCTCGTGCCGGTTCCTGCCCACGTGCTCGGCCTACGCAGCCGAGGCCATCGCCGTGCACGGCGCCCTGAAGGGCTCGCTGCTCGCCCTGCGGCGCATCCTGCGCTGCCATCCCCTGTGCCAGGGCGGGCTCGACCCCGTCCCCCCGAAATCACCGGGCCCCGGGCCCGACCAAAGCCGCACGCCCATTGCGACAGGAACGCACCATGGATAACGACAACACCAAACGCACGCTTCTGGCCGTCGTCCTCTCCACCCTCGTGATCGTGGCCTGGGGCTATCTCTTCCCGCCGCAGCCCGCGCCCCAGGCGCCCGCCCCGGCGGCCACGGCCCAGCCCGACGCCGCAGCCCAGGTGGACGCCGCCATCCCCGGCGACCCCGCCCAGGCGGCCCAGGCCGCTCCGGCCCAGGCCCCGGCCTTCGCCCCCAGCGCCGGGCGCGACGTGGTGGTGGACACCCCGCTCTACCGCGCGGTGTTCAACTCCGCAGGCGGCATCCTGACCTCTTTCGAGCTGAAGAAGCACCTGGACTCCATCGACGCAGGCGCCAGCCCCGTGAACCTCATCGCCCCCCGGGCCGTGGGCGTCGGCCCCCTGGGCCTGCTCTGGCAGGACCAGGGCACCTGGCGCCCCGAGTCCAGCCAGTGGGCCGCCCCGGCCACCGAGGCGCTGACCGTGGGCGAGGCCGGGGCCGAGCTGACCTTCCAGGGCTCCTTCGGCGGCCTGGCCATCACGCGCACCATGCGCTTCGCCCCCGACACCTACCTCATCGAGGAGACCGTCACCCTGGCCAACGCCACGGGCGCGCCCGTGACCGGGCGCCTGGGCTTCAACATCGGCGTGGCGCCGCTCACCGCCAAGGACGACACCTACAACCCCACGCGCGTCTCCTTTCTGGACGCCAAGGGCGTTGACGACGAGTCCGACCGCGAGGACCTGGCCGCCGGGCTGCGCCGGGCCGAGGGCGTGAAGTGGGGCGCCATCCAGAGCAACTACTTCACCGTGGCCCTGGCCCCCGAAGACGGCGACCTGACCCTCAAGAGCAAGTTCACCGACGAGCTGTTCCGCATGGTCGTGGACAAGGACGGCCTGAGCGTGGCCCCGGGCACCAGCCGCGAGGTCAAGGCCAGCTACTACCTGGGTCCGGTCATGTCCAAGTACCTGAGCCTGGCGCCCCACGGCCTGGACTCCCTGGTCACCTACGGCTTCTTCGACGTCATTTCCGTGCCGCTGATGAAGGGCCTGCTCTACATCCACTCCGTGGTGGGCAACTGGGGCGTGGCCATCATCATCCTGACCATCATCATCAAGCTCGCGTTCTGGCCGCTCTCGCAAAAGAGCTACCAGTCCATGAACAAGATGAAGAAGATCCAGCCGCTGATGGCCAAGGTCCGCGAGCAGTACAAGGACGACCGCCAGAAGATGAACGAGGAGATGATGCGGCTGTACAAGACCTACAAGGTCAACCCGGCGGGCGGCTGCCTGCCCATGCTGCTGCAGATCCCCGTGTTCCTGGCGCTGTACCAGGCGCTCATCGGCGCCGTGGAGCTGCGCCACGCGGCCTTCATCGCCCACCTGCCCTTCACCGACATCGTCTGGCTGGCCGACCTCTCCGCCAAGGACCCGTTCTACATCACGCCCCTGGTCATGGGCGCCACCATGTTCCTGCAGCAGAAGATGACCCCGGCCCCCGGCGACCCGACCCAGGCCAAGATCATGCTCTTCATGCCGGTCATCTTCACCTTCATGTTCCTGAACTTCCCTTCGGGGCTGGTGGTCTACTGGCTGGTGAACAACGTCCTGTCCATCGCCCAGCAGTGGTGGCTCCTGCGCAAGGCCTAGGCCGGCGCCGGACCCGGACCAACGCGGCAACTCCCCCGCGACCGGCTTTCAAAAGGAGTACCGATGACAAGGTTCAAGGATTTCACAGGGAAAACCCTGGATGAAGCCATAGAGAACGCCCTGGCCGCCTTCGGCGTGCCGCGCGAAAAGCTGGAAATCGAGATCGTCTCCGGAGGCTCCAACGGCATCTTCGGGCTGATGAGCAAAAAGGCCGTGGTCAAGGCCCGGCTGCGCCCCAGGCTCACGGACCACGCCCTGGACGGGGCCGGAAACGCGGCGCCCCCCAAGGCCCCCCAGGAGCCCGCCGCCCGGCCCGAGCCCCGGCCCGCGCAGCCCCAGGCTCCGGTCCAGGCTCCGGCGCCCCAGGCCAAGGCCCAGTCCGCCCCGCCCGAGCCCCCGGCGGCCCCCGCCGCCGGGCCGGGCCAGGCGCCCGGGCGGCCCCTGCCCGCTCCCGCACGCGTCGCGCGGCCCGAGCCTGCGGCGCGGCCCCAGGCGCGGCCCGCGCCCCGGCAGCAGCCCGAGCCCGACCTCGACGACGCCTTCGACGACGACCTCATGGACCAGGGCGCAGGCGCCCCGCGCGTGGCCCCCGAGGACGAGCCCGACCCCGCGACCCTGGCCGCCGTGGTGCGCGAGGTGGTCCAAAGCGTGCTCACGCCCATCATCGGGCCCACGGAGCTGGAAGTCAGTGCCGAACCCGGGCGCGTGAAGGTGCTCATCCACGACGAGGAGAACTCCGGGCTGATCATCGGCCGCGAGGGCCAGACCATCGCCGCCCTGCAATACATCGTCAACCGCATCGTGGCCCGCAGGCTGCCGACCTCGGCCCGCGTGCACCTCGACGCCGGGGACTACCGCCAGCGCCAGGACGACAACCTCCAGCGCATGGCCCTGTACCTGGCCGACAAGGCCAAGAACCAGAACCGCACCCAGAGCACCAAGCCCCTGTCGTCCTACCACCGCAGGCTGGTCCACCTCGCCCTGCAGGACGACGAGAGCATCGTGACCTCCTCCAAGGGCGACGGCCCCCTCAAGCGCGTGCTCATCCACCCCCGCAAGGGCGGGCAGCAGCGCCACCCGGCCTGAGCCCCCCGCCCGGAGCCCGGGCCCGGCACCGCCCCGCGCACCCCTCCCGGCACAAACGAAGCGGGCAGGCACACCACCGTGCCTGCCCGCTTCGCTTGCCCCCGTGGCCCTGTGAACCAGGGCGCGCGAAAACGCAGTTTTCGTCAATATAACGAAATAACGTGAACCCTCCTAGCCCATGCGCTTCTGGAGCAGCCACATGTCGGCCAGGGTCAACAGGACCATGGCCCGCAGCACCGGGTTGATGCGCGCGATGGCCGCCACGTCGTGCCGCCCGCCCACGCGCAGCCGGGTCGGCTGGCCGTCGGTCGTCACCGTGTCCTGCTCGCGCCCGATGGAGGGGATGGGCTTGACGTGCGCACGCACCACGATGTCCTGCCCGCTGGATATGCCGCCCAGGATGCCGCCCGCATTGTTGGACGCAAACCCGCCCGGCACCAGCGGATCGTTGTTTGCGCTGCCCAGGGCCCGGGCCGCCGCGCAGCCCGCGCCGACCTCCACCGCCTTCACCGCGCCCACGCCCATCAGCGCATAGGCCAGGCGCGCGTCCAGCTTGTCGAAGACCGGCTCGCCCAGGCCCGCAGGCACCCCCCGCGCCACGACCTCCACCACGCCGCCCAGGCTGTCGCCCGCCGCGCGCGCGGCCTGGACCCGCTCGGCCCACAGCGGCACCACCTCGTCGCACGGCGCGCCGAACTCGCGGCCCCGCGCGCCCCACGGGTCGCGCACCTCGGCGGGCACGCCGCCCAGCTCCACCGTGTACGCCGCCACCTCCACGCCCAGTCCGGACAACAACGCCCCGGCCACCGCGCCGCCCACCACGCGGCTCACTGTCTCGCGGCCCGAGCTGCGCCCGCCGCCCCGGTAGTCCCGCAGGCCATACTTGGCGTCGTAGGTCACGTCCGCATGGCCCGGCCGGTACACCTGGCTGACCTGCGAATAATCCCGCGAACGCTGGTCCTCGTTGCGGATCACAAAGCCGATGGGCGTGCCCGTGGTCCGGCCCTCGAACAGGCCCGACAACAACTCCACCCGGTCCGCCTCGCGCCGCGCCGTGGCCGCCAGCCCCTGCCCCGGACGCCGCAAATCCACCTCGCGCTGGACCAGCTCCGCCGTCAACGCCACCCCAGCCGGGCAGCCGTCCACCACACCGCCCAACCCCGCGCCATGCGACTCCCCAAACGTCGTCAACCGGAACACCGTCCCGAACGTGCTGCCACTCATACGCGCCTCCAACCAGCCCCCTACCACACCACCCCCCGACCCCGCCAGCCCGGTGGGGAGTGGAAGCCTGGGGACGGTGCGTGCTCCCGGGGATTGATTGGCCTCCGGCGGCTTAAGGGCCGTGGGCCCTTAAGAATCCCATTCGGGGTGGGCGTGGCGGAGCGCCGCCACGCCCACCCAATGCGGGATTCTCAAGGGGCGTGCCCCTTGAGCCGCCGGAGGCTCATCAACCCGGAGGATACGCGCACCGTCCCCAGGCTTCCGCCCGCCCCCTGGCTGGTTGGCAGGCGGCGGGAAACAGGGTATGGGGGCGCCAACGAAACGAGCAAGGAGCACACGCGATGAAGACGGCGATATTTGGTTTTGCGGGGTCGGGGAAGACGAGTTTGTTCGGGGCGCTGGCCGGGCCGGGGGCGGTGGGCAATGCGCGGGCGATGGTCAAGGTGCCGGAGCCCCGGCTTGAGCCGCTGGTCAAGCTGTTCAACCCGCGCAAGGTGACCCTGAGCGAGATCGAGTATGTGGACATCCCGGGCGGCGGCGGCAAGGGCGACGGCCTGGGCGAGCGCGTGCTCTCGGAGATCCGGCCCTGCGACTGCGTGCTGGCAGTGCTGGACGCCTTTTCGGGGCTGGTGGACCCCCGGCACCAGTTGGGGGGCATCGAGGCCGATTTCCTGGTGTCGGACATGGCGGTGATCGAGAAGCGCCTGGAGCGCATGGGCCAGGACAAGCGCAAGAACAAGGACCTGGTGGACGCCAAGGAGGAGGCCCTGCTGCTGCGGGCCCAGGAGCTGCTGGAGGCCGAGCGGCCCTTGCGCGAGGACGCGGAGGTGGCCGGGGCGCAGGAGCTGCGCGGCTACAAATTCCTGACGGCCAAGCCCATTGTCTACGCCTGGAACCTGCCCGAGGCCGAGTTGGCGGGCTTTGCGGTGCCTGCGGACGGGCCGGGGGTGGTGCATGTGGCGGTGTCGGCGCGCCTGGAGGCCGAGCTGGCGGAGATCGCGGACCCCGAGGAGAAGCGCATGTTCCTGGACGACCTGGGCATCGCGGACTCGGCGCTGGACCGCGTCATCGCGGGCACCTACCGCCTGTTGGGGCTGATCACCTTCCTCACGGCGGGCGACAAGGAAGTGCGCGCCTGGGCCATTCGCGGCGGCAGCACGGCGCCCGAAGCCGCCGGGGCCATCCATTCGGACATCCAGAAGGGCTTCATCCGCGCCGAGGTGCTGGGCTGGGAGGACTTCCTGAAGGCCGGGGACTTCAAGCGGGCCAAGGAAATGGGCCTGCACCGCCTGGAGGGCAAGACCTATGTGGTCAAGGACGGCGACATCGTGGAATTCCGCTTCAACGTCTAGGCCGGGGAGCGCGCGCGGTGCTTGACGGCCTGGCGGTGGTCCTGTTCCAGCCCAAGTTCGCCCAGAACGTTGGCGCGGCGGCCCGGGCCTGTGCGAACATGGGCTGCGCCGAGTTGGTGCTGGTGGCCCCGCGCGACTGGAGCCTGGAGCTGGCCCTGCCCATGGCCACGGCCAAGGGCGAGCCGGTGCTGCGCGCGGCGCGGGTGGTGGGCGACCTGGGCGAGGCCCTGGCGGGCTTTGCCCACGTGTACGGCACCACGGCGCGCACGGGCGGCTGGCGCAAGGGGCTGCTGGCGCCGCGCGCGGCGGCGGCGCGGGTGGTGGAGCAGTGCCGGGGCGGGGCGCGGGTGGCCCTGCTTTTCGGGCCGGAGGACCGGGGCCTGACCAACGAGCAGACCGAGGTTTGCGGCCAGCTGGTGACCATCCCCACCGCCGAGGCCAGCTCGCTGAACCTGGCCCAGGCCGTGCTGCTGCTGCTCTACGAATGCCTGCTGGCGGACCAGGACGCGCCCCGGGGCACCCCGCGCGCGCCCGCCGCGCGCAACCTGGCCTCCCACGCCGAGCAGGAGCTGCTTTTTGCGGCCCTGCGCGAAGCGCTTTTGGCCATCGGCGTGCTCAAGGACCAGAACACCGACTACTGGATGCTGCCGGTGCGCCGCTTCGTGCAGCGCACGCCCTTGCGGCGCGCGGAATTCAACATGTTGATGGGCGTGTGCCGCCAGATGCGCTGGGTGGCGGAGCGGGCGGGGCTGCTGGAGCCCGCTGCGGACCCGGGCCGGGAACCCGGGTCGGGAAAGGGCGAAGCGTAGCCGGGGGGCGAAGGGGCCGCCGGAGTCGGCGGCCACCCTCGAAGGGCCCCTGGGCGTCCTAGAGCTCTTCCTTGAGGCCCTTGGACACGGAGAACTTCACGACCTTGCGGGCCGGAATCTTGATGGCGGCGCCGGTCTGCGGGTTGCGGCCCGTGCGGGCGGCGCGCTCGGAGACGGTGAAGGAGCCGACGCCGGGCAGGCGCAGGCGCTCGCCGTCGTTGAGCTTGGTGGAGATGATGGCGCAGAAGGTGTCGAAGGCCTTCTCGGCGGCAGCCTTGGTGGTGAAGATCTCGGGGAGCTCGTCCTTCAGGGTTTCGATGAACTGGGCCTTGGTGAACATGCGGTTTCCTCCTCGTGCGGTTGAAGTTGCCTGAGGGCACTCGCGGGCGCGGACCCGCAGGCGCTGCGTCCAACGATCCAGGCAACCCTATGCTCAGGACCAGTTGGCTTGTCAAACCCCGGCCCACGGCCCTTCCCGCTTATTCACAACCTCTTGAAAACCGCGCCGCGCCGCCGCCGCCGCCCTGGCGCGCCACCCCCGGCGCCCCCAAGCCGCCACCCCCGCCCGGACCTGCCTGTTTTGGGCAATGTTTTCGCGCCGTCAGCGCCGCGCCCGGCCTGTTGAAACCGCAAAAAGGCTCCCAGGCCTTGCAGGGTTTTCATTCCCCGCCCTCCTGCCCCTTCTGCCCATGTGGAAAAAGAAAAAATGCAAAATATTTTTCAACATGTTTATAAATCCCCACGCTTCCCGACCCTGAGGGCCGGACCACCGAAGGAAAAAGGCGCGGGTCGAGAGCCCGGGCTCAAGGGGGAGGAAGACGGGTGCGGGGCCAGGGGCCAGGGCAGGACAGCGCAGGCCAAGGCCGGAGCCGGACGGGAGGCCGCCGCAAACGGACAGGCAGGCCGGGCGCGCCGGGCGCCCGGGTCGCTAGAAGACCTCGGCCTCGAACCAGAACAACGCGGCCTGCGGGTCGCGCCAGGCGCTGGCGGGCAGGCCCGCCTTGCGGCAGGTCTGGGCCAGGAAGGTCTCGCGGTCCCAGCCCCATTCCACGGGCACCTGGGGCAGCAGCAGGCCCGAGCGGCCCGCATGGCGGATGAGCAGCCCGTGGCGGCCCACCTCGACCAGCGCCGGGTCCGGGCAGGGCGTCAGGGGCGAGAGCACGGAGATTTCCAGGTCCAGGTCCTCGAACTCCCCAGGGGCCACAGGGGCGAAGCGCGGGTCCTGGAAGGCCGCAGCCCGGGCCATGGCCACCACGGTGTCCCACAGCGGCCCGTCGCCCACCACGTTGCCGATGCAGCCGCGCAGACGTTCCCCGGCCTTGAGGGTCACGAACGCGCCACAGGGCCGGGAAAGCGCTCCACCCGGAGCCTCGGGCAGGGCCACGGCCTGCTCGGGGAACAGACGGTTGGCGATGGCCAGCCGGGCCAGGGTGCGCAGGGCGTCCTTTTCCTGCGGGGACAGGCTAAAGCGCAGGCCCTGGCTGTGCGGGCCGCAGGGGTCGGGGGTTCCGGGATGCTCGGACATGGATGCCTCCTTGCGGCCTGGGCCGCTGGGGGGCGGCGGGCAGCGCCCGGCAGATGCGCCGGGACAGGCCGCGCCACCGTGCGCAGCCCAGGGGCGCCCGCGCCGTATTCCCGGAGTATGACCACGCGCTTCGGGAGAAGGCAAGCGCGGCGCAAGGGGCAGCCGCCTGCCGCTCACAGGCGCGCGGCCAGGAGGGGGTGCGGCCAAGGACGGGGGCGAGACGCACCGCCGCGCGCGGACGCGCTGCCGGAGCCCCCCCGCACTGCGCCCCAGGGACGCAACCCGGGACGCGGGCCTAGAAGCCCCGCTCCAGGGGCGGGTTGACCAGGGCCGGACGGCCCAGCTCCGCCAGGAGCCTGCCCGCGTCGGCCACCAGCACATGGCGGCCCTGCACGCGTACCCGGCCCTCGGCCAGCCACTGGATGGCCTGGGGGTAGATGCGGTGTTCCAGCTCCAGGATGCGCGCGCCCAGGGTGTCGCCGCCCTCGCCGGGCACCACGGGCACCGCCGCCTGGATGATGACCTGGCCGTGGTCCATGATCTCGTCCACGAAATGCACGGTGCAGCCCGCCAGCTTCACGCCGTAGTCCGCCGCGTCGCGCTGGCCGTGGCAGCCCGGGAAGCTCGGCAGCAGCGCCGGGTGGATGTTCACGATGCGCCCGGCAAACGCGTCCAGGAATGCGGGGGTCAGCATGCGCATGAAGCCCGCCAGGACCACGAGGTCCGCCCCGCTCTCGCGGATGCGCGCGACCATGGCCGCGTCGAAGGCCTCGCGCGCGGGGAACTCCGTGTGGTCCACCACGGCGTGGGGGAGGCCATGCCTGCGGGCGCGCTCCAGCCCCCCCGCCCCGGGCTTGTTGGACAGCACAAGCACCACCCGGGCGTCCAGCACCCCGGCCTCGCTCTTGTCGATGATGGACTGGAGGTTGGAGCCTCCGCCGGAAACGAGCACCGCCAGTTTGAGGGCCATGTCGCGCTCCCGCCCTGGCTACAGGGCCTTGGCCAGCGCCGCCGCCAGCGCCGGGATGGTGTAGTCGGCGGGCTCCACGTCCGCCGTGAAGCCGAAGCGGGCCAGGGTCCGCGAGGTCACGGGGCCGATGGAGGCCAGCTTGACCTGGGGCAGATACCTGCGGAAATCGTCGGGCGCGACCAGGGTGAAGAAGTTCTCCACCGTGGAGGAGCTGGTGAAGGTCACGCAGTGGATGGCCCCGGCCTCCAGGCGCTCCAGCAGGGCCTGGGGGCCGTCCTCGTTGAGCCCCGTGCGGTACACGGGCAGCACGCGGACCTCGGCCCCGGCGCGGGCCAGCTCCTCGGGCAGCACCTCGCGGGCGACCTCGGCGCGCGGCACGAGCACGCGCGTGCCCGCGCCCACGCCCAGGGCCCGCAGGCCCTCGACCACGCCCTCGGCCACGTACTTCTCGGGCACGAAGTCGGCCACGATGCCGCGCTCGCGCAGGGCGTCCGCCGTGGCCGGGCCGATGGCCGCGACCTTGCGCCCGCCCAGGGCCCGGGCGTCCAGCCCCTGCTCTTCCAGAATCGTCCAGAACCAGCGCACCCCGTTGACGGAGGTGAACACCAGCCAGTCCCACCCGGCCAGCCCGGCCACGGCCTCGCGCACCGGGGCGTAGTCCGGCAGCGGGTCGATGCGGATGGTCGGGAACTGGTGCACGCAGGCGCCCATATCGCGCAGGATATCGGCGAAGCCGCTGGCCTGCTCGCGGGCGCGGGTGACGACCACGCCCTTGCCCAGCAGCGGGCGGCGCTCGAACCAGCCCAGGGTGTCGTGCAGGGCGCAGACGCCGCCGACGATGATGATGCTCGGGGCCTTGAAGCCCTGGCGCGCGGCCTCGTCGGCCACGGTGTCCAGGGTGGCGACCATGGAGCGCTGGTTGCAGCGCGTGCCCCAGCGCACCAGGGCCGCCGGGGTCTTGGGGTCGCGCCCGCCCGCGATGAGGCGCTCGACAATCATGGGCAGGTTGCCCACGCCCATGTAGAAGACCAGGGTCGAGGTGCTCTTGGCGTAGACCTCCCAATTGTGGCCGGTGGCCTCCTTGGTGGGGTCCTCGTGGCCGGTGATGAAGCAGACGCTGGTGGTGTGGTCGCGGTGGGTCACGGGGATACCCGCGTAGGCCGCCGCGGCCACGCCCGCCGTGACCCCGGGCACGACCTCGAAGGTCAGCCCGGCGGCCACCAGCTCCTCGGCCTCCTCGCCGCCGCGCCCGAAGACGTAGGGGTCGCCACCCTTGAGCCGGGCGATGGTCTTGCCCTCGCGGGCCTTGGCCACCAGCAGCTCGTTGATCTTGTCCTGGGGCAGGGTGTGGTCGCCACCCTTCTTGCCCACATAGACGATCTCGGCGCCGGGCTTGGCGTAGTCCAGGAACTCGGCGTTGGCCAGATAGTCGTAGACCAGCACGTCGCAGGTCTCGATCAGCTCGCGGCCCCGGACAGTGAGCAGCCCCGGGTCGCCCGGGCCCGCTCCGATGAGGTAGACGTCAGCCATATGCGTGTTGCCTCCGGCGGCCGGGACGGGGGGGCCCTTGTGGGAAACGGGGCTCCCCCCGTCCCGGACCCCATCCCCCCTCCCAAAAACCTTTCTTTGGGGTTTTCGGAAGACGGCCAGGATTGTTGATGAAACCTGGGGGAGCAGCGCTCCCCGGAAAAATTACGCAGCCGGGCCACCCGGCCCTGAAGCCCCGCCCGAAAAACCCGCCCCGAGACCGCCCTTCCCCCCAAAGAAAAAGGTCTTTGGGGGAAGGGGGAGGGGGCGCGGGGGAGGGGGGAACCCCTTTTCTCCTCAAGAAAAGGGGTTCCCCCCTCCCCCGCCTCGCCTTATCCCGCCAGCCCGCTACCCCAGCGCCTCGCGCAGGCGGGTGCGCAGGTCGGCGAGCTTGGTCATGTCGTCGCGCATGGCCTGGGCCTTGGCGCGTTCCTTGTCCACCACGTCGGCGGGGGCGTTGTTGACGAAGCCGGGGGTGGCCAGCTTTTTTTCCACGCCGGTGAGCACCTTGTCGATCTTGGCGATGTCCTTGTCCAGGCGCGCCAGTTCGGCGTCGAAGTCCACGGCGCCGGACAGGGGCACGAAGAGTTCCGAGCCTGCGACCACGGCGGAGGCCGAGGCCTTGGGCGGGGTGGCGCCGGGGTCCACGGTCAGGGTGCCCAGGCGCGTCAGGGAGCGCACCAGGGCGGCGTTGTCGGCCAGCACGGCGGCGGCGGACGCGTCGGCGGGGCGCACGATGCAGTCCAGGTCCAGGGAGGGCTTGATGTTCAGCTCGGCGCGGATGGTGCGCACGCTGGTGATGACGCCCTGGAGCTGGTCCATCTGCGGGCCCACGGCCTCGTCGCGGCAGGCGGGCCGCGCGGGCGGCAGAGGCTCGGTGGCCAGGTCGCGGCCTTCCATGCCCGGCAGGGTCTGATAGATTTCCTGGGTGATGAAGGGGATGATCGGGTGGGCCAGGGTCAGGATTTCGCGCAGCACGGTGTGCAGCACGGCGTGGGCCGCGTCGCGCGCGGCGGCGTCCTCGCCGTTCAGGTCGCCCTTGATGAGCTCCAGGTACCAGTCGCAGAATTCGTTCCAGGTGAAGCGGTACACGGCCTGGGCCGCGTCGTTGAAGCGGTATTCGCCGATGGCGGTGTCCACCTCGGTCTTCACGCGCTCCAGGCGGTCCATGATCCAGCGGTGGGGCAGGGCCCGGGCTGCTGCGGGGTCGGCGGCGGGGGCCTGGTCGGGCAGGTACATCAGGGCGAAGCGCGCGGCGTTCCACAGCTTGTTCATGAAGTGGCGGTAGCCCTCGATGCGCTCCTCGCTCAGGCGGATGTCGCGGCCCATGGCGGCGAAGGCGGCCAGGGTGAAGCGCAGGCTGTCGGTGCCGTAGCGGTCGCACATTTCCAGGGGGTCGATGACGTTGCCGGTGGACTTGGACATCTTCTTGCCCTCGGCGTCGCGCACCAGAGCGTGGATGTACACGTCGTTGAAGGGCACCTTGTCCATGAAATGGATGCCCATCATCATCATCCGCGCGACCCAGAAGAAGAGGATGTCGAAGGCGGTGACCAGGCAGGAGGTCGGGTAATAGCGCGCCAGCTCGGGGGTCTTCTCGGGCCAGCCCATGGTGGAGAAGGGCCACAGGGCCGAGGAGAACCAGGTGTCGAGCACGTCCTCGTCGCGGGTCAGGGCGCCTGCACCGCACTTGGGGCAGGCCGTGGGGTCGGTCTTGGCGACGATGAGCTGGCCGCAGGCCTCGCAGGTCCAGGCCGGGATGCGGTGGCCCCACCAGAGCTGGCGCGAGATGCACCAGTCGCGGATGTTGTCCAGCCAGTGGAAATAGGTCTTGTCCCAGGAGCCGGGATAGATGCGCGTGGAGCCGTCGGCCACGGCGGCGCGGGCCTTTTCGGCCAGGGGCTTGACGGCCACGAACCACTGGGTGGAGACGTGGGGCTCGACCACGTTCTTGCAGCGGTAGCACTCGCCCACGTTGTGCTCGTGCTCGACGATCTCCACGAGGTGGCCGCTGGCGCGCAGGTCGGCGACGATCTTCTCGCGGGCCTGGACGATGGTCAGCCCCGCGTAGCCCTCGGGCACGTCGCCGCAGACGTGGCCGGTGTCGTCGAACACGGAGATCACGTCCAGGCCGTGGCGGCGGCCCAGCTCCCAGTCGTTCATGTCGTGGGCGGGGGTGACCTTGAGGCAGCCGGTGCCGAATTCGCGCTCCACGTACTTGTCGCCGATGACGATGAGCTTGCGGCCGACCACGGGCAGCACGGCGTACTTGCCGATGTGGTCGCTGTAGCGCTCGTCTTCGGGGTGCACGGCCACGGCGGTGTCGGCGAGCATGGTTTCGGGGCGGGTGGTGGCCACGACCAGGTCGCCGGAGCCGTCGGCCAGGGGGTAGCGGACGTGGTAGAGGTGGCCCTTGTGCGGGGCGTGCTCGACCTCGTCGTCGGCCAGGGCGGTGTGGCAGCGGTTGCACCAGTTGATGATGTAGTTGCCCTTGTAGATCAGGCCCTGCTCGTAGAGATCGACAAAGACCTCGCGCACGGCGCGCGACAGGCCTTCGTCCATGGTGAAGCGCTCGCGGGTCCAGTCCACGGAGGCGCCCATGCGGCGGATCTGATTGAGGATCTTGCCGCCGTATTCCTCCTTCCACTCCCAGACGCGGCGCACGAACTCCTCGCGGCCCAGGTCCTCGCGGGTCAGGCCCTGGGTGGCCAGGCGGCGCTCGACGACGTTCTGGGTGGCGATGCCTGCGTGGTCCATGCCCGGCACCCAGAGCACGCTCTTGCCCTGCTGGCGGGCGTGGCGGCACAGGATATCCTGGATGGTCAGGTTCAGGGCATGGCCGATGTGCAGCTGCCCGGTGACGTTGGGCGGGGGAATGACGATGGAGTAGGACTCGCCGGAGGCGGCGGGGTCGGGGGTGAAGGTCCTGTTCTCGATCCAGTGCTCGCGCCACCTGGCCTCGACCTCGGCGGGCTCGTATCCTTTGGGCAGGGTCTTCACGGCCATGGGGCGTTCCTCTCCTTCACTTTGCGCGAAAATTTCCTTAGGAAGCATGGATGCACGCGCGCCGGGCCCGGCGCCGGGCGGACCAACAGCCTAATGAGCACGGGAGCAATGTCAAGCATCCACATCTACTGGGACGAGTCGCACATCTGGGGGCTGCTGGTGTGGCGCGCGCTGCGCGCGCTGGGCCTGCCGCACCGCCTGCTGCGCGCAAGGGAGATAGCCCAGGGCGCGCTTTCCCGCAACCCTCCGGCGGCGCTGGTGGTGCCGGGGGGCACGGCGCGGCGCAAGTTCACGGCCCTGGGGCCCGAAGGCGTGGCCGCCGTGCGCGACTACGTGCGCGGGGGCGGGGTGTACCTGGGCTTTTGCGGCGGCGCGGGGCTGGGGCTGACGGGGCGCGACGGGCTGGGCCTGTGCCCCTGGAAGCGCCGGGCGTTTTCCGACCGCATCCAGCACACCAACTCCGGGCACATGCACGTGCGCCCGGCCCAGGACAATCCGCTGGTGCCGCCGGGGCTGGGCCCGGCGCCGCTGCTGCCCGTGTGGTGGCCCGCGCGCTTCGAGTACGAGCCGCGCGACGACGTGCGCGTGCTGGCGGCCTACACCGGGCCCGGGCCGGACTTCTGGACGGCGGACCTGCCCCTGGCGAGCATCCCCCGGGGCCCGCTGGAAGACCTGGAGACCCAGTACGGGCTGGCCATCTGGCCGCGCTACATGGAGGGGCAGCCCTGCCTGGTGGAGGGTTCCTTCGGGGCCGGGCGCTACGTGCTCAGCTATTCACACCTGGAAACCCCGGCCTCGCCCCAGGCCAACGCTTGGCTGGCGCATCTGGTGCGCACGCTCACGGGGCTGGCCCCGGCCCACGGCGGACCCACCCCGGCCTGGGACCTGGAAGCCCTGACCCGGCGCTGGCCCGACGAGGCGGGCGGCGAGGCCCTGGCCGCGGCCAAGGCCGGGCTGGAGGCCAGCTTCCGCCAGGGGCTGGACCAGCTGCTGTTCTTCCGGCGCAACGCCTGGCTGTTCGGCTGGCGCCGGGGCATCCCGGGCGGCGCGCTCAACGCGCTGTATTCGCTGGTCTGCCAGGTGCAGAATCTGGAACCCGGGCCCGGGGCCGCGCGGCTGTGGCACGAGGGCCAGGCGGATTTCCTGGAGCAATTGGAGCTGTTCCGCCACGGGCTGGCGGGCTACCTGCTGGCCGAGAGGCTGGCCATGACCATGTCGGGCACCATCAACGCCATCCCCGAAGAGGTGCTCACGGGCCAGCGCCTGGCGCTGTTCGGGGCGCACATGGACTTCGGCGGACTCTTCGCCCCGCTGCTGGAGACCATGGACGAATTGTTCGCCGCGACCATCACCGAGGGCGGCGGGTAGACCGCCGCCTGCGTCCGCCCCGCTCCGGGGGACAGAACGCACACAACCTTTGCGCCGGAGCATGCACAAAGAGGGGGGAACCTTGAACTGCCCGCACTGCGCAACACCGCTCCCGGACCCGGGGGCCGACCTCTGCCCGAACTGCGGCAAGGGCCTGGGGGCTGACCCCGGGGCACGCCTGGCGGCCATGCACGACACCCTGCGCGCCCTCAGGGCCGCGCAGTGGGATATCCTCGACCGCTTCGCCGCGCTGGACGCCCAGCTGACGGACTTCGCCACGGCCCTGGGCCAGGGCGGCACGGCCCAGGCTGCGGCCCAGGCTGCGGCTGCGGCCCCGGTGGCCGCGCCCCCGGCGGGCGCCCCCGCCCCGGCGCAGCCGCAGGAAGGGACCTTCCTCTTCGAGACGCCCCCCGCGCAGGAGGCTCCCCTGCCCACGGCACCCCCCGCGCAAAAGGCCGCCCGCCCCGAGGCGCCCCGCGCGGCTGCGGCCCCTGCTCCGCCCGGGCCCGGCGGCCCGGCCCGGTCCCTGGAGGAGGAAATCACCGCGTCGCCCTGGGGCGTAAAAAAGGCCCACGCCGACAGCGCCCTGGAAATCCGCCTGGGCCAGAAGCTGCTCCTGGCCATGGGCATCCTGGTCATGCTCCTGGGCGTGGGCTTCTTCCTCAAGTATTCCTTTGACCAGGGCTGGGTCGGGCCCGCCGGGCGCGTGGCCGGGGCCTTCCTGTGGGGCATGGCCCTGCTGGGCGGCGGCGAGCTGGCCCGGCGCCGGGGCTACCGGCGCTACGGGCTGTGGCTGGCGGGCGGCGGCATCGGCGTGCTCTACTTCGCCTGCTTCGCCAGCGTGGGCATCTACGCGCTGCTGCCCGAGGCCGCAGCGTTCGGGCTCGCGGTGCTGACCACAGCCCTGGCCGTGGCCCTGGCCCTGGTCTACAATTCCATGGGCCTGGCCACCCTGGGGCTGGGGGGCGGCTTCCTCAGCCCGGTCATGCTGGGCCTGCACGACATGGACCGCCTGACCATGAACACCTACATCCTGCTGCTGGCCGCCACGGCGCCGGCCCTGGCCGCGCGCAAACGCTGGACCGAGCCCCTGACCATAGCCTCCATCGGCACCTGGCTGTACGCCGCCCACTGGGGCCTGGGCCCCGTGGCCCTGGCCCTGCCCTTCATCCAGGGCTACATGCTGCTGCTGGCCATGGCCCCGGCCCTGAGCGACCTGCGGGGGCTGGACAACCCGAACCGCAAGGTCTCCCTGCTGTCCCCGCTCAACGCCCTGGCCGGGTTCGGCTTCACGGCCATGCTCCTGTGGCAGGAATTCGGCAGGGAATACGCGGCCATAGCCAGCCTGGCCTACTGCACCCTGTTCCTGCTGCTGGGCACGGCCCTGCACCGGCGCAGCAGGCGTGACACGCCCTCCTTCCCCCTGGCCCTGGTCAGCGCCGCGCTGTTCCTGGCCCTGACCCCGCCGCTGCTGCTCTCCGGCGGCTGGGTCACTTCGGCCTGGGCCGTCATCGGCGCGGGGCTGCTGTGGGCCGGGCTGCGCCTGGAAGACAGGCGCCTGACGGTCTGGGCCGGGCTGCCCCTGGGGGCCGCCCTGGTCAAGCTCTTCTGGTACGACCACCCCGTGCTCTTCCTGAACATGCATTTCACGTTCTTCCGCCACGGATTCTTCGAAACCTGGCCGGAACGTTCGGTGACGGAGGCCCTGGTGGGCCTGGCGCTGTGGTTCGTGGTGCGCACCCTCGCGGCCCATGCGCGGCAGGCCCCGGCCTCCCCGGTCCGGCCCGCACAGGCCCTGCCCCTGTACGCCGGGGTGCTGGGCGTCTACCTGTTCGCGGTGCTGCACATCGAGGTCTCGGCCCTGTTCTGGGATATGCTGCCAGGGGCCAGGGCCACGGCCATCTCCGTGCTCTGGGCGCTGTTCGCCGTGGCGCTCATGGTCGGCGGCTTCCGGCTGCGCCACGCCGGAATGCGCACGCTCTCGCTGCTGCTGTTCGGAATAACCCTGCTCAAGGTCTTCGGCTCGGATGTCTGGAACTTCTCCACGCCCTACCGGATCGTGTCCTTCATCGCCCTCGGCCTGCTGCTCATCGGGGCCTCGTTCCTCTACTACCGCTACAAGGACCGCATCCTGCCCGCGCCGGAGAACGAGGACGGCGCCCGGGAGGCCGCATGAGCACACCACTGGCCCATCTGGCCCGGCTGGCGCTGCTGGCCCTGGCCCTGGCCCTGCCCGCCACACCCGCCCCGGCCCAGGCCTCGCAGGCCGCGCCCGCCCCGGCCCAGCCGCTGCGCCCCGTCCCCGGCGACTTCCTGTACACCGCCGCCGTCAACCCGCCGCCCGGGGGCTTCCTGCCCGGGGGGCTCTACCGGGCGGCCTTTCCCGAGGCCTTCCTGGACGGCGGGCTGCATCCGGACCTGGGCGCGCTGCGCCTCTTCGACGCCCAGGGCCGCGAGACGCCCTTCGCCCTGCTGCCCGCCGCCGTGCCCCGGCGCCCGGAGCGCGCCGTGCCGCTGGTCGTCCAGTCCTTCGTGGAATACGGGCGGTCCTTCACGGTGGTGGGCGCGCTGCCCCCGGGGCACGGCCCCGGGCCGGACGGCATCATCGCCCTGGACATCGCCAGCGCCAACCGCGACTTCGCCTACTGGGCCGCCGTGGAAGGCCAGGCCGAAGGCGCCTGGGAACCCCTGGCCGAAGGCCCGGTGTACGACTTCTCCAGCCGGGTGGACCTGCGGCGCACGCGCATCGCCCTGCCGCCCTCGCACCACACGGCCTACCGCCTGCGCCTGAGCATCGCCGATCACGTTCCCGACGAGCTGCGCAGCCTGGGGCTGGCGGCGGAGCAGCTGCGGGCCCTGATCCTGGGCGAGGGCAAGCAGCCCTTCCGCATCGACGCCTTGCGCGCCGTGCTGCCCGGCAACGAGGCCTGGCGGGCCACTGCATCCTCCCGCGTCACGGACTTCAGCGTCGAAACGGACGCGGGCGCCACCACGCTGACCCTGGCCGGGCCGCGCCGCCTGGAGGCTGCGCGCCTGCTGGTCCAGGACCCGGCCTTCCGGCGCCAGGTGGAGGTCCGGGCCCAGCGCGGCGGCGGGGCGCCCAGCACCATTGCCAGGGCGGAAATCTGGCGCGTTCCCGGTGGCGGCGAGCAGACCAGCGTCCCGCTGCCCTCCGGGCACTACGCCGAAGTACACTTCGTCATCCACAACGGGGACAGCCCGCCCCTGGCCGTGGAGGCCGTGGAGCTGACCCACACCGGGCGCAACCTCTTCTTCTACGCCACCGAGGGCGCCGCGCCCTACACCCTGCACTTCGGCCTGCCCGGCGTGTCCAGCCTGCCCCAGCCCGACTACGACACGAGACGGCTCATCAGCCCCGACCGCTGGGACGAGATGCTCTGCACGGAGCTGACCCTGGCCGAGGCCACGCCCAACCCCGACGCCCCCGACACCCTGGCCCCGCCCGCGCCCCCCGCCCCCCGCGACTACACGCTCCTGCTGTACGCGGTCTGCGCCGTGCTGGGCGCGGCACTGCTGGGCTGGCTGGTCCTGCTGCTGCGCCGGGGCGACCAGGACACACCACGGTAATGAACCCAAGGAGCCAGACGCCATGATCAACGACCAGACCCCCTACACCCTCGACCGGCTGGTGCGCCTGGCCCTGGGGGCCGGGGCCGTGTGGGCCCTGGTCTGGCTGGCCGGGACCCTGGCCGACGTGCTGGTGCCCTTTGCCGCCGCCCTGCTGGCGGCCTACCTGATCAACCCGCTGGTGGAGCGGCTTGCGCGGCTGCTGCGCCGCCGGGGGCCCGCCGTGTTCGCGGCCCTGGCCCTGGTGGGGCTGGCCGGGGTGCTGCTGGTGCTGGTTGTGGCGCCGCTGGTGGGCGCCGAGGTGCGCCACATGGGCGCGCTGCTGCGCGAGCTGGTGCAGGGTTCGGAGCTGGCCGCCCGCGCGGCGGACCGCCTGCCGCCCGACGTGTGGCAGGCCGTGCGCGACCTGGCCGCGCGGCCCGAGGTGCAGGAGATGTTCCTGGGCGGCGACCCCCTGGCCCTGGCCCAGGCCATGCTGGCCAAGGTGCTGCCCGGGGTGCGCGGGGTGCTGCGCGGGGCGGCAGGGCTGGCCGGGGCCCTGGCCGGGCTGGTGGTGGTACTGCTCTACCTGATCTTCCTGCTGCTGGACTACGAGCGCCTGAGCGGGCAGTGGACCCGGGCCCTGCCGCCCCGGCACCGGGGCTGGATCACGGCCCTGGTGGAGGACTTCCGCCTCGCCATGGGCCTCTACTTCCGGGCCCAGGCCCTGGTGGCGGCGCTGGTGGGCGTGCTGTTCGCCGTGGGCTTCGCGCTCATCGGCCTGCCCCTGGGCATCCTGCTCGGGCTGTTCATCGGCCTGCTGAACATGGTGCCCTACCTGCAGATCGCGGGGTTCATCCCCGCCTTCTTCCTGGGCGCGGTCCACGCCCTGGAAACGGGCACGAACCTGTGGACGGTCATGCTGCTGATCCTGGCGGTGTTCGCCGTGGTTCAGCTCATCCAGGACGCGGTGCTCGTGCCGCGCATCATGGGCAACGCCACGGGGCTGTCGCCCGCGTTCATCCTGCTGTCGCTGTCGGTGTGGGGCCAGCTGCTGGGCATGCTCGGGCTGCTCATCGCCATCCCCATGACCTGCCTGTGCTGGGCGTGGTACCAGCGGCTGATCACCGGCGGGGAGGCCCCGCCGCCCGCGCCCTGATCTCCGCCCGGGCAGCCAACACACAGGGGGCGCCCGCACGGTGTGCGGACGCCCCCTGGCGTTTGGCAGGCCCGGCCTTGCGGCGCGGCCCCGCGCCCCTGCCCTCACCGGCCGGGCGTCACTGCGGGGCCTTGCGCACGAAGTAGCGGTCGTTCTCGCGGCCGACCTCCAGGCCGTACTGGCCCACGGCCACATGCAGCGGGCGGCCGAAAAGGAAGTTCATCTCCTCGTCGCCGACCCCGGCGCGCTCGGCGAACGCCGCGCGGAAGGCCGCGTCGTAGGTGATGGTGTCCACCAGCTCGCGCCCGGCCCCGGCGTCGCCGCCCAAAAAGGCCAGGGCCAGCTCCTGCACGCGCAGGCAGGAGCAGCGCGCCTCGTGCTCGTCGATGATCTCGCGCAGGGCGCTGCCCGCAGGCACCAGATCGGCCCGGCCGATGCGCCCGGCGCGGTACATGGCCTTGAGCTCGTCGGGCGCCCAGCAGTTGAAGGCCCGGCACTCGGCGGGCCGGTCGTCGTAGATGGTGCACTGCTTGCCGTCGTCGTCGTAGAACAGGCAGGTCCAGCGGTTGCCCTGGCCGCGCACCTTGACCAGATCGGCGTCCAGGGGCAGCAGGCCGCCCTCCACGGACTCCTCCACCAGCTCGCCCCGGCGCAGGGTAAACACCTGGGCGTAGCCCAGCACCCCGCGCTCGAACAGCGCCAGGTCCTCGTGGTGCAGGGCGGGGCCGCCCTTGTCGCAGCAGTGGCCGCAGCGCTCGCAGTAGGTGCGCTTCTTGATGCGTTCGAGTTCGTCCACGTGTCCTCCTGGGCCTGCGGTTGAGCGTCGGGGGCCGCGCGCGGCGGCGTCCCGAAGGGGGTTACATCAACCCGGCGCCCCGGGCAAGGCCCAACGCGAAGGCCCCCCGGGGCGCCGCGCGCCTCGGGGGGCCCTGGTCCGCGCCGGGCGCGGGCTAGTGCTTGTGGTCGTGGTCCGAGCCCTGGTGGGCGTGGTCCGCGTCGTGGTCGTGGTCGTGATCGTGGTGGTGATGGTGGTGATGGTCTTCGTGGTCGTGGCCATGGTGATGGTGGTGGCCATGGTCCTCGTCGTGCCCGTGGTGATGCCCGTGGCTGTGGCCGTGGTCGTGCTCGTGGTGATGGTGGTGCTCGTGGTCGTGGGCATGCTCGTGGACGTGCTCGTGGGCGTGGGCCTCGCCGCCGTGCTCGTGCTCATGGGTGTGGGCGTGGGCGTGGGGATGGGCGTGGGTGTGGGCATGGTCGTGCCCGTGGTCGTGCTCATGCTCGTGGTCATGGTCGTGCTTATTCATAAGCTGCTCGTACTTGCTCGGCTTTTTGGGGCCGCACCCGCAATTCTGGCACATGGCTCTCTCCTGGCTGGGAAGGGCTGAAGTGGGAACCTGTCCGCCCCATCCTAGCCTGTTTCCGGTTCGGTGTCACCTTTCGAGAATCCGTAAAACCAAGCCCGGCGCTCAGGAAAATTCCAGCCGCTCGCCCACGCCCACCTCGCGCACCGGGCAGCGCCGGGCCAGGGCCGCCCGGGCCGCCAGGTCCGTGCAGTGGCAGGGGCACAGGACTTCGAGCTCCAGCCCGGCCAGAAAGTCCGCCGTGGCCTCCAGGCGCGCGGCAGGTGCACCCAGCAGGTGCATCCCGCCGACCACGGCGCGGACCTTGCGCTTGCCCGTCACGGCCTGGGCGTGCCGCACGGTGTTGCAGACCCCGGCATGGGCGCAGCCCGTCAGCACCACCAGCCCGCGCCGCGTAACGCAGGCCAGGGCCGTGTCGTCGGGCACCAGGTCGGGGGCGCCGTCCTCGCGCCGGCCCAGGGCCACGGGCGGCTCGAAGCCCAGCACCCGGGGCACCTCGCCCAGGAAGAACAGCCCCGGGGCCAGTTCGCGCGGCCCGGCCTCGGGCACGGGCTCGAAATGCCGGGCGGCCTTGTCCCAGGTCAGCAGGGCGCCGATCTCGGGCAGGCCGTCGGCGCTGCGCGAGTCGAAGACCCCGGGATGGGCCACCAGCCGGGGCCGGGGCAGGCGCCCCGTGCGCGCGGCGGCATCGCCCTGGGCGCGGATCAGGGCGTGCAGGCCCCAGGTGTGGTCCTGGTGCCCGTGGGACAGGGCCACCCAGTCCAGGCGGCCCAGGTCCTCGCCCAGGGCCCGGGCGTTGCGCGTGAGCACGTCGGAATATCCGGCGTCGAAGAGCACCCGCGTCCCGCCGTGCTCCACGAGCACGGCCAGGGCCGGTTCGGCCAGCAGGTACCTGTCGATGACGGCCTGATTGTCCACGAGCACGCACAGTTTCACGGGACCCTCCGCTGCGGCGCTGGTCAAACGCCGGGCGAATGCTTACACTGGACGCCAACGAAAGCAAGCCCCGGCCCCGCGCCGCCGCCCCCCGCAACCAGCCAAGGAACGCCCCCATGCAGGATACCAATTTCACCCGCATCGCCTCCCAGGAACTCAAGCAGTGGCAGGACCAGGGCCGCCCCATGGTCCTGCTCGACGTGCTGCCGCCCGAGGTCCACGCCGCGCGCCGCCTGCCCGGGGCGCACCCGGCCTGCGTCTTCGAGGTGGCCTTCCCCGAGCGCGTGGCCGCCGCCGGGGCCGACCCCGGCAGCGACGTGCCCGTGGTGGTCTACGGCGAGGACAACCAGACCCGCGACGCGCCCGCCGCTGCCGCCAAGCTCGTGCGCATGGGCTTCACCCGCGTCTACATGCTGGCCGGGGGCATTGCGGACTGGATGCGCCTGGGCCTGCCCGTGGAGGGCCACGGCGCGCTGCCCGAGGACCACCGGGCCCTGCCGCCCGACGGCTCATGGACCGTGGTGCCCGGCCAGAGCGTGGTGGTCTGGACCGGGCGCAGCGCCACCTCCCGGCACACCGGCACCCTGGCCGTGGACCAGGGCACCATCCGCGTGGTGGACGGCAAGGTCGGCGGGGGCTTCAGCATGCCCCTGGATTCGCTGGCCGACGACGACCTGACAGACCCCGGCCTGCGGGCCATGCTGGTGCGCCACCTGCTGTCCGACGATTTCCTCTTTGCCCAGCGCCACCCCCGGGCGGAGTTCACGGTGGTGCAGTCGGAATTCCTGGACGGGGCCAGCCCCGGCGCGGCGAACTACCACGTGCGCGGCGAACTGCTGCTGCGCGGGCGCATCGAGCCCCTGGCCCTGCCCCTGACCCTCGCGCCGCTGGACGGCGGGGTCAGCCTCAAGGCCCACTTCGACCTGGACCGCACCCGCTGGGGCATGGACTACGGCTCGGGCAAGCTCTTCCGCCGCCTGGGGATGCACCTGGTGCACGACATGATCAGCCTGGACGTGACCCTGGTGGCCCGCTAGGCAGAAGCAGCGCCGGGCGCGCCGGGGCCGTCCGCCCCCCCCGGCCCGGACGGCTGCAAGGAACCAAACCCGCAACCGCAACCTCCACAGGGAGCCCCTCGCCATGCCCCGCACCCTCCGCCCGGCCCCGGGCGCCATCCCGGGCCTGATCCTGGCCCTGGCCCTGACCCTGACCCTGGCCGCCTGCGTCACCAGCGGCGGGAACTCCGCCGCCACCGACCCCTCTCCCGGGGCCGCCGTGCGCGGCCAGCGGACCATGGACCTGGCCGCCGGAACCCTGGACGTGCTCCTGCAGGGCGCCCAGGGCCCGGCCCTGCGCCAGGCCCTGGCCCAAAGCCGCGGCGTGCTGGTGGCCCCGCGGTTCATCAAGGCGGGGTTCATCTTCGGCGGAGCCGGAGGCGACGCCGTGCTGGTGGGCCGCGACACGGACGGCACCTGGAGCGCCCCGGCCCTGGTGCGCCTGGCCGGGGGCAGCGCGGGCTTCCAGGCCGGGGTGTCCGAAACGGCCTTCGCCCTGGTGGCCCTGGACGACGCCACCTTCGTCGCCATGCTCCAGAACGGCTTCAGCTTCGACGCCGAAATGCTGGCCGCAGCCCCGGGCAAGGGCCTGGAGCGGCAGGCCTCGTCCATGACCTACGACGGCGGGGCGGCCTATTTCTCCCAGGTGGACGGCCTGTTCGCCGGGGTGGCCCTGGACGGCACGGGCATCTTCCCCGACACCGAGGCCAACGCGGCGCTCTATGCCCCCGGGGCCACGCCCCGGACCCTGGCCCTGGAGCGCGGGCACGCCCCGGCCCCGGGCGCGGCGCGGCTGCTGCGCGTGCTGGAAAACGCCGCGCGCTAGGGCCTTGCGGCGTCCGACCGGCCTGAAAACGGGGCTGCCCTCGCGCGCGAGGGCAGCCCCGAATTTTTTGCTGGGCGGGGAAAATCCGACGCCCCGTTGCGCCCCGCGCCGCCAGGGCGCACGGGCGCAGGCCCTAGCCGCGCGGTGCGGGGCCGGGTGCGGGACCAGCGTCCGGGGCGGACACCGGGGCGGGCTCCGGGGCTGCCGCCCACAGGCGCCGCCCCCGGGCGTCCACCAGCCGGGGGATCATGACCACCATGCCCAGCACGAACCAGAACGGCTCCATGATCCGACCGATGATGAAGGTGTTGGCCGACAGGGCGTGGACCAGCAGCCCGGCGAAGCCCGCCAGGAAGCCCATGCACAGCCCGCGCTCCAGCTCGTCGCGGGCCCGGGAGAACACCCCCTGGGCCACCACCCAGGCCCGGACAAGCAAAAACGCGAACAGCGCCAGGCCCACCAGCCCCGTTTCGATGACCACCCGGAAATACTGACCGTCGATGAACTTGTAGCCCGTGACCCCGTAGCCCAGGATGGGGTGTTCCAGCACGTCCACGGCCACGTCCTTCCAGCTCTTGATGCGCTCCGACGAGGACGTGTCGAGCTTCACGCCCATGACCTCCTCCACGTCGGCCCGGGCCTTGCCCTGCTCGAAGGTGAACTCCACGCGCTCGCGCGCGATGTCCGGCGCAAGCAGCAGCACCGCAAAAAGCCCCAGGGCCGCCACGCCCAGGGCCAGGGCCTTGCGCCGCGTGAGCAGCACGAGCATGCCCATGGCCCCCACCAGCCCGAGGTACGACCCGCGCGAGCCCGTATGCAGCAGCGGCGCCAGGGCCAGCACGATGACCAGCCCCAGCCCCAGGCGGCGGCGCAGGGAGGCCGTGTTGGCCAGAAGCCCCGAGGCCAGGGCGACCATGAACACCAGGTAGCCGCCGAAGGTGTTGGGCTCGCCCTGGTCGCCCTCGAAGGGCGCGGTGATGCGCCCGCCGCCGGGAATCTGGGCGATGCCCACCAGCGAGGCCGCCACGCAGGTGGCCAGCAGGGCCCACAGGAACAGCTCCATGTCGCGCCGGGTGCGCAGGTGGTTCACGACCATGAAGTAGACGAACATGTACTCGAAGTACTTGAGAACGTAGAAGAAGGTGGACTTGATGACCACGCGGTCCATGACCGTGCCCAGGGCGGAGCTGAGCACGCAGACCAGGGTGTACAGGGCGATGGGCATGTTCAGGGGCGTCCTGAGGAACAGGCCCAGGCGCTTGTCGATGGCCATCTTGGCCAGCCAGCCGAAGCCCACCACCAGCAGCACGAAATCGTTGATGCGCAGGGTCACGCCGCGGCCCAGGGTGCCCTGGGCGGACAGCCCGCCCACGTTGAACTCCGGGCCCAGGAGCATGGAGAAGACGACGATCAGCAGCGCCGCCCGCGTGCTGAACAGGCACACGGCCAGCAGGGCCAGCCCGCCGCCGAAGGCCATGGCCCGGGTGGGCGAAAGGTGCGGCAAAAACCAGCCGAAGGCCAGGGCCAGCGGCAGCAGGATGAGCAGCGGCAGGGCCAGCTGCACCAGGGAGGGGCCGCGTCCGCCCGGCCCGATGAAGTCCTGCGCCATGGTCGGCCCCCGGGGCACGGCGCGCCCGCGCGCCTAGTAGTACTTGAAGGCCTTGAAGTCCTCGAAGTCGGGGGTGGCCCCGGCCTTCATGCCATTGAGCACAACGCCCAGCAGGTTGGAACGCACGCGTACCAGCTCGCCCGCCGCGCGGCGCAACAGCTCGCGCGAGACCCCGCCCACGCGGTAGACCAGCAGCACGCCGTCCACCAGGGTGCCCAGCACCGAAAGGTCCGCCGTGGAGAGGATGGGCGCCGTGTCGAGCACCACCACGTCGTACTCGCGGCGCACCTCGGCCAGGAATTCGCCCAGCAGCTTGGACTCGATGAGTTCCGAGGGGTTGGCGTAGGTCGTGCCCGCGGTGATCAGGTGCAGGTTGTCCAGCCCGGGGTTGGCCATCACGTCGTCGATGCCCATCTCGCCGAGCATGAGGTCGGTGATGGTCTTGATGGCGTCGCGCCAGAAATAGTTGCCCAGCAGGATGTCCGTCAAGCCGGGGCTCAGGTCCACCCCGAAGGCCTCGGAAACCATGGGCTTGCGCAGGTCCGCGCCCACGAGCAGCACGCGCTTGCCCGCCTGGGCCATGCTCACGGCCAGGTTGACCGAGACCACGGTCTTGCCCTCCTGGGGGGTGGCGCTGGTCACGGCCAGGGTCTTGATGCCGCGCTCCTTGCCCAGGAACTGCACGTTGATGCGCAGCGCGCGGAAGCTCTCGGCGACCATGGACTTGGGCACGAAATGCGAGACCAGGTGCATGGTCTGGCGCAGGGGCGAGCCGTCGGCGCGCATGCGCCCCTCGCGCAGCAGCTCGCGGATCTCGCGGATGCCCTCGTCGGGGATGACGCCCACCACCTTGGCGCCCACGGTCTCCTCCACCTCGTCGGTGGCGCCGACGGAGGTGTCGAAGGCCTCGCGCACCAGGGCCGCGATCATGCCCAGGATGAGCCCCACGAACACGCCGATGGAGGCGATGGCCGCCACCTTGGGCGGGTTGACGGGCGTGGAGGGCAGAAACGCGGGCTTGACGATGCGCACCTCGTCGGGCTTCTCGGCCTGGCGCAGGGCGGCCTCGCGGTTCTTCTCCTCCAGCATGGCCACCTTGGCGTTGTACGACTCCACGCGGCGCTGATGGCGCTCGTAGGTCAGGCGGCGCTCCATGAGCACGTTGATCTTGTCCTCGACCTCGGCCAGGGCGCGCTCCTGGCGCTGCATCTGGTTGGCCAGGCTGGCGCGCTGGGCCTGGGCGACCACGGCCATCTTGCGCGCGGTCTCCACGATGCGCCGGTTCATGGCCACCACGGTGGGGTGGCTCGGGGTGTACTCCTCCAGCAGGCTGTCGCGGGCCAGCAGGTCTTCCACCAGCCGGGCGCGCACGGTCTCGTACTCGGCGTTGGCGTAGGTGGAATACAGGTCGCCGCCGTAGCCCGTGGGCGCGTCCACGAAGCGCTCCAGGCGCACCAGCAGCTCGCCCAGCTCGGCGCTGGCGGTCTCGGCCTCCTGGCGGGCGGCCTGGAGCTCGCGGGTGCGCGTGAGCAGCCCTTCGCCTTGCAGGTCGATGGACACCAGCTGGTGCACGCGGGTGAAGTCGTTGAACTCGTCCTCGGCGGTGCGCAGCTCGGCGCGGGTCTTGTCCAGCTCGGAGGCGAGGTAGGCCAGGGCGCGCTGCTGGCGGCGGCCCTGGTCGCGCAGGTAGAAGTCCTGGTAGGTCTGGGCCACGGTGTCCGCCGTGCGCTGGGCCATGCGCGGGTCGGGGTCCGTGGCGGCGATGTTGATGATGTTGGTGTTGCGCTCGCGAAAGACGCTGACCCGGCCCCGCAGGGCGTCGATGACCTGGGCATGGCCGGGCTGGCGCTGGAGGTCGGCCTCGGTCAGCCCCGGGGGTACGGACCCCAGGCGCTCGGCCACCTCCTGCATGACCTGGTAGCTGGTCATGAGCGATATCTGGGCCTGCAGGCTGGTTTCGGCGCCCCAGGAGACGGTCTGCTCGTAGACGCCCTCCACGGGCTGCTCGCGCGAGAACTGCACGCTGCAGATGGACTCGAACAGCGGCGGCGGCCCCAGGAACACGGCAAACGCCGCGCTGGCCGCGCCCAGCAGCACCGTGGCCAGCAGCACGGTGATCTTGCGCTTGCGGAAGATGCGCCAGTATTCGCGCAGGTTCACGTCGTACTGTTCCACGGCGGCCTATTGCTTCTTGCTGTCGAGCTTCAGGTAGTTGCGATAGAAGTACACGTCCTGCACGCCCTTGGGGTATTCGATGATGAAGTCCAGCAGCGGGGTGTGGTTGACGATCCACTCGTTGATGTCGCCGATGATCTCGCGCGGCACGTAGACCATATCGCCCTCGCGCAGGGTCACGTTCTGGGACAGGTCGCCCTGCTCCAGCAGCCGCGACACGTTGGCGGACATGACCAGCGGGGTGCCCCCGGCGGGGTCGGGCCGCACCACCAGCGTGCTCTCCTTGCGCCCCTGGCGGGTGGGCATGCCCGCCACGGCCAGGGCCGCCAGCAGGGTGTCGGCCTTCTTCACGTCGTACACGCCCTGGTAGGCCACCTCGCCCATGACGAAGACCTTGCGCCCGCCCTCGGGCAGCTCGGGGATGTCCACCACGTCGCCATCGTCGATGACCACGTTCAGCCAGTCCTTGCCCTGCTCGATGATGTCGTAGACGTTGATGTCGTAGGACCTGCCGTCCCGGATCAGGCGCACGTTGCGCAGGTCGGCGCTCTGGGTGTAGCCGCTGGCGCGCGAGATGAGTTCCACCAGGGTCGTGCGCCCGGTCAGGGTGATCTTGCCGCTGGGCAGGGCCACGTTGGAATTGGTCTGGCGCAGGGAGGCCACCTCGCCCAGCAGCGAGGCCTTGCGGCTGCGGTGCTCCTTGACCAGCACGTCGATGCGCGGGTTGCGCAGGTAGTCGCCCAGGCGCTGGGTCAAAAGCTCGTCGGTCTCGCTGGCCGTAAGCCCGGCCACGGGCAGGTCGTCCACGAAGGAATAGGAAATGAGCCCGCGGTTGTTGACCACCACCTCGGCCACGCGGACCTCCTCGCCGAAGCGCGAGGCGATCTCCAGCACGTCCAGCGGCCCGATGCGGTACTCGGGCAGGCCGTCCACGGTCTTGAACACGCTGTTCTGCGTGGCGGCGCTCATGCGCTCCAGCTCCTCGCGCTCGGCCTGGGAGCGCTCGGCCAGGGCCCGGCGCTCCACGTGCAGGCTCTGCACCTCGGCCACGGGGGTGCCCTTGGCGGCCAGGGTGCCGCCGCAGCCTGCGGCCAGCAGCGCCCAGGCCAGGGCGGCCAGCCCGGCGGCCAGCCACGGCAGACGACGCGGCGCGCGGCGGCTCATGGGGCCTCCTGGGGCGCCTGGGCCCGGGCCCCGGCCAGCTGCGCGGCGTCCACCTCGCCCACCACGTGCAGCAGGGGGAAGCTGGACAGGTGCACGACCTTGGGCGCGTCCTTGCGCTTGCCCAGGCCGTCGTAGAGCAGCTCGATGGTCGGGCGCATGGGCTGGCTCCTGAAGGTGGCCACGACCCGCCCGATGGAGTCGTTGTTCAGCCGCACCAGGGTGCCCACGGGAAACAGGGAGATCTGGTCCAGGAATTCCTTGAGCACCCGGCGCGGGAAGCGCTGCTTCTCGGCGTTGACCACCTGGCGGATGGCCCCGGGCTGCAGGTAGGGGTTGGCCCGGGCCAGGGGCTGGCGCAGGGAGATGATGTGCGCCACCAGCCCGACGATGGCCGCGGCCTCGGAAATCTGCTTGTCGCGCAGCCCGGCAGGATGCCCGCTGCCGTCCACGCGCTCGCCGACCTGGGCCACGGCCTCGGCCACGGGGGCGAACTCCGGGCCCATGCGGCTGACAATCTGGGCGCTGACCTGGGGCAGGGTGCGCAGCTTGGCCTTGTCCTGCGGGCTTTGGGGGCCCTGGGGGTCGGAGGCCAGGGCCAGGCGCTCGGGCAGGCGGCACAGGCCGATGTCGTGCCACAGGGCCGTCAGGCCCAGGCGCATGAGCCGCTCAGGCCCGAAGGCCAGCCCCGCGCCGATCTTCAGGGCGGCCAGGGCCGTGAACACGGCGCGCTCCACATGCCCGGCGCCGGAGCAGGCCAGGGCCGCGTGCTCGTAGAGGCGGTCGGGCTGGGCGGCGTCCACGGCCCGGGCCAGGGCGGCCACCAGGGGCGCGGGGTCGGGCTCCTGCCCGCCGCGCACGGCACGCACGATGCCCTCCAGGGCCAGGCCCAGGGCACCGGGCAGCCCGGCCACGGACAGGGCGCCCTCGGCCTCGGCCCCGGGCCCTGCGGGGCCCGGCTGCGGGACGCCAGCGGGCGCACCGGCCCGGGAGCCCTGCTCCCTGGCCAGTTCCTGCTTCCTGCGCTCCAGGTCGAAAATGCTGAAATTGCTTTCCATGTTCCCCTGCTCGCACGTCCTGTGGCGAGGGGGCCCGCCGCCCGGGGCCGGGCCGCCTCGCAGGCCGTTCTTCGACGACCTGCGAAGTTTGATTTTTCAGCAGCCGGCTAGGCCAGCTGCGCGCCGTCCGTCCCGGCGGCGCAGTACCATTTCCGTCCGCGCGAGGTGCCGTCCTCGCCCTTTTGCAGGTGCACGTCCTCGATGATCCCCGTCACGAGGTCCGCCCCGATGAACCGCCGCTGCAACGAATATGCCTGATCCAGGGACAGCTTGCAGATCCTGTTCACCAGCCGGGGGATGCCCTGGGTCTCGCGGTAGATCAGCGCGCAGGCCTCGTCGTCGAAAAGCGTGGCGCCCTCGGGCAGCCCGGCCATGCGCAGGCGGTGGGCGATGTAGAGGCCCATCTCGTCGCGGGCCAGGAAATTGAGGTGGAAGCGCAGGCTCACGCGCTGGTCGAGCTGGGGCAGGTCGTTCAGGATATCGCGGAATTCGGGCTGGCCGACCAGGATCAGGGTCAGGTAATTGTCGCCGCCGCTGGAGAGGTTGGTCAGGTTCTTGAGCTCGTCCAGGGTGCGCGGCGCCATCTGCTGGGCCTCGTCCAGGAAGATCACCAGATGCCCGCCCTTGCTGGCCACCTTGTCCCAGACCAGCTTCTTGAAGCGGAACAGCAGCTCGTACTTGGTCAGCCCCGCAAGCTCCATAGGCGCGCCCGAGAGCTGGCGCACGAACTCGGCCACCAGATGCCCGAAGGGCAGGTTGGAGCTCTCCAGGCTGACGGTGGTGAAGGACGACACGGCCAGCATGCGCTCCAGCACGCAGCGGGTGATGGTCTTGCCGCTGCCGATCTCGCCGGTGAGCACGCCGATGCCCATGTTGCGGTCGCGCACCAGGTAGCGCAGGCGCGCCAGGGCCTCGCCGTGGCCCTGGCTCATGTAGAAGAACCGCACGTTGGTATTGCCCTCGAAGGGCTTGGTGCGAAGTCCGAAGAAGTCCAGGCTGTTCATCCGTGGCGTCCTTGTTTCCGTGGTCGGCGGTGGCTCCCGGTTCCGGTTTCCGGCGTCGTTGCAAGGTCCAGGCCAGCAAACCCGTGCGCGCGGCGCCCGCCCCAGGCCCCCGGCATCGCTGCGCTTTCGTGCCGCCGCCCGCCCGAGGCGCCCGGCGAGGGCGGCAAAAGCTGCCCGGGGCGGCTAGTGGGTGCGCTCGCCCAGGCGCCGGAGCCCCTGGGTGGCGCCGTCCACATCCAGCGGGCGCAGGGGCGCGCACCAGGGCGCGGGCAGCGGCGCCTCGGCCGCCTTGCGCCGCGCCCCCGGCACGTCGCGGCCCTTCCACATCAGCGCCACGATGACCGCCAGGATCAGCCCGGCCTGGAGCAGGCCGAGCACGGCGTCCTCGGGCTGGCCGTCCATGATGATCAGCGCGCTGACCCCGAAGCACACGGCGATGGTGAAGATGGCAAAGGCCGCCTCCTTGCGCGCGAAGCCCATGAACAGCAGCCGGTGGTGCAGGTGGTCGCGCCCCGGGGTGGCCAGGGGGCCGAACACGTTGCGCACCCGGCGGTTCTTGATCCGCGACAGGGTGATGTAGACCATGTCGAAGATCAGCACCCCGAAGATGAGCACCGGCGCGGTGAGGGACACGAAATGGCTGGTGGTGGACCACTCGCCCAGCACGGCCAGCCCCGCGAGCATGAAGCCCAGATAGGTGCTGCCCGCGTCGCCCAGAAACAGCAGCGCCGAGCGGCCGAGCAGGAAATTGTAGGGCATGAAGCCCAGGCAGGAGCCGGTAATGGCCACGGCCAGCCAGCCCAGGGCGGGCTGGTTGGTCTTGAAGGCCAGGATGCCCAGGAACAGCGAGGTGATGATGGACAACCCAGCGGCCAGCCCGTCGATGCCGTCGAAGAAGTTCATGGCGTTGGTCAGCCCCACCAGCCAGAGCAGGGTCAGCGGCACGTTGATCCACAGCGTCCAGGGCCCGCCCACGGCCACGGTCAGGTGCAGCCCGCCCCAGACGATCACCAGCAACGACACGCCGACCTGGATCAGCAGCCGCACGCGCGGGGAAAGGCTGCGCACGTCGTCCACCAGCCCGACGGCGAAAATCACCGCCCCGGCGGCCATGAGCACGCCCATGCCCGGCAGCAGCACCCCGTTCATCAACAAGGCGGCGTTGAGGGCCACGAACACCGCCACCCCGCCAAAGAGCGGCGTGGCGCGGTTGTGGATCTTGCGCAGGTCCGGGCGGTCCATGACGTTGAGGCGCCGGGCCAGGGCCGCGCACAGCGGCGAGGCCAGGTAGGCCACAAGGAAGGCGAACAGCAGGATGTACTGCCAGCGCATTCCGGCGTCGAAATAATAGCCGCGCACCGTCGGCAGGGCCTGGACCACAAGGGCCCCGGCCAGGATGATCTTGCCCGTCACGCTCTTCATGCCTGAACCTCCCCGAGCAGGGTCAGATACTCCCGCTCGATGGACGCGGCCATGGCCCGCGCCCCGAACCGTTCGTCCACCCGCGCCCGCCCGGCGGCGCCCATGCGCGCCGCCAGGGCCGGGTCGCCAAGCACGGCCAACAGGGCCGAGGCCAGGGCCCCGGCGTCGCCCGGGGGCACCAGCAGCCCCGTCTGGCCGTCGGCCACCGCGTCGGGGATGCCCCCCACCCGCGAGGCCACCACCGGCAGGCCCATGGCCATGGCCTCCAGCAGCACCCGGCCCAGGCCCTCGAACAGCGAGGGCAGCACCGAAACATCCATCGCCCCCACTGCGGGGGTCACGTCGTCCAGAAAGCCCGTGAACACCACGGCCCCGTCCAGGCCCAGGGCCGCCGCGCGGGCTTCGAGCCCGGGCCGCAGATGCCCCTCGCCGACGACCATGAGCACCGCCCCGGGCAGCTCGCGGCGCACGGCGGCGAAGGCGTCCAGCAGCGTGTCGTGGCCCTTGCCCTCCCAGAGCTTGGCCACGATGCCCGCCACGGGCGCGCCCGGCGCGATGCCCCAGCGCGCGCGCAGCCGCTCGCGCTCCCCGGGCGCCACGGGCCGGAAGCGCTCCAGCTCGATGCCGCTGGGGATCAGCGCGTGCCCGCCGGGGCAGGCGATGTTCTCGCGCGCGGCCCAGTCCATGAGCGGACGCGAGATGAAGATCATCCGCGCGCACCAGCGCGCCGCGCGCCGCTCCAGGGCCCGGAACAGCGCCCTGCGGTGGGCGGGCTCGCTGTCGTGGAAGGCGAACCCGTGCACCGTGTGCACCACGCGGGGAAACCCGGCCAGTCGCGCCGCCAGCCGCCCCACGAACCCGGCCTTGGAGTTGTGGGTGTGCACCACGTCGTAGCGCTCGCGGCGCAGATGCGCCGCCAGGGTCAGCACCGCGCGCACGTCGCGCAGCGGGTCCACGGGCTGCACCAGGTCCGGCACGGGCACGAAGCCCAGGCCCGCCTCGCGCACCAAGTCCTCCAGCCGCCCGCCCGGGGCGCAGGCCAGCACCGCCTCCCAGCGCGCGGGGTCCAGCCCGCGCATGGACAGGAAGGTGTTCAGGCCCGACCCGCTGACCACGGGCAGGGTGTGGATGTGCAGGACCCGTTTTTTCACCGGCAGCGCCTCCCATTGCGGGAGCAATAATAATAACCGAATTGCAGGGGCCGGGAAACGAAAATTCTCATTTCTCCTCCCCTGCGGGCAAAAATTCGTGGCAGGCCTCGATCACGGCCTGCGGGCCCACGGCCTTGCCGGGTCCGGACACCAGCACCCGGCAGCGCCCTGGCGCGCCCAGGGGCCCGAAGCGGGCGGGATCCGACCCGTGGAACACGGCCACCAGGGGCACCCCCGCCGCCGCCGCCATGTGCATGGGCCCGGAATCGGTGGTCACCAGGAGGTCCAGCCGCGCCAGCACATGCCCCAACTCGGGCAAGGTCATGCGCCCGGTAAGCACCGTGGCCTGCGCGGCCATGGCCCCGGCCACGGCCCGGCCCGCGCTCTCCTCGCCCGGGCCGCCCAGGATCACCGCGCGCGCCCCGTGGGAGGCGGCCAGGGCGTCGGCCACGGCGGCAAAGGCTTCCGGGGCCCAGCGCTTACCCGGCTGGTCCGTGCCGGAGTTCAGGCCCACCAGGGGCCCGGGCCCGGCCAGCAGGGCGTCGTGGGCGCAGCCCCCAGGCAGGGCGAGGTCCAGGGGGCCGGCGGGGCCGGGGTCCGCGCCTCCGGCCGCCAGGGCCACGCGCTCCATGGCCCGGGCCGCGTGCAGCCCGGCCAGCTCCGCCGGGGGCACGCCCCGGGTCAGCCACGGACCCAGGCCCAGGGCCGCCACGCCCGCCCGGGCGGGCGCGCCCGTGGCGCGCAGCAGCAGGCCCATTTTCAACGCCCCGGCCCGCGACGCGGGCGGGTAGAGATTCACGGCCAGGGCCGGCTTCAGGCGCCGCAAGCCCGCCACGGCGCGCGCCGCCCAGGCCAGGGCCCCGGGCCCGCCGCGCAGCTCGCGGATGGGGAACCCGTGCAGCCCATCGGCCAGGTCCATGGCCCGGGCCAGGGGCAGGGCCTGGGCGTTGACAAGGACATGCATTTCCCGTGCCGGAAAACCTGCCCGCAGGGTTCGCAGGGCGTCGCGGCCCAGCACCAGATCGCCGATGCCCGCCACCAGCACGGCCAGCACCGGCCCGGGCGGCAACGCCGCGCCCCACGCGCGCACCTCACGCGTCATGGCCGCCCTCCGTGGTCCGCGCCCAGGCCAGGGCGGCCAGCACGGCTTCCAGCATGGCCTGCGGGGCGATGCGCTCCATGCACGCGGCCCGGCCCAGGGGGCAGGCCGCCAGGGCGCAGCCCAGGCAGCCCAGGCCCCGGGCGCGCAGCACCGTGTGCCCCGGGCCCTGCGGGGTCCAGCGCGCGGCCACCGTGGGGCCCAGGGTGGACACCGTGGGCCGCCCCAGGGCCGCCGCCAGATGCAGCGGCCCGGAATTGTTGCCCACAAACACCGTGGCCCGCGCCAGCAGCGCGGCCAGCCCGGGCAGGGCGAGGTCCGTGGCCGCCAGGGCGGGCGGCGGGTCCCCGGCCTGGGCCATGGCCCGCAGCACCCCGGCCACCAGGGCCGCGTCGCCGGGCCCGCCCGCCAGGGCCACCCGGGCCGCCCCCCGGCGGGCCAGGGCCCCGGCCAGGGCGGCGAAGGCCCCCTCCCCCCAGCGCTGGGTGGGATGCGTGGCCCCGGGATGCAGCACCACCAGCGGCTCGTCCGGACCGATGCCCGCCGCCGCCAGCCGCCGGGCCACGGCCTCCTGCGCCGCCCCGGGCACGGCCAGCAGCGGCCCGCCGGGCGCGGGAGTCTGCGGCCCGGCCAGGGCCCGGGCCAACCGCGCGTACACGTCGCCAATGGGTTCTTCGCCCGGGCAGGGCAGGGCCAGGTCGTAAAGCGGGGCCCGCCCGGCCACGGCGCAGCCCGCGCAGGGCGCGCCCGTGGCCCGCGCGGCCAGGGCGGACCAAAGCCGCCAGTCCAGGTCCAGGTCCAGCACGGCGCCGAAGCCCGCCCCGCGCAGCCCGCGCGCCGCGCGCAGCAGCCCGCCGGGCCCGGGCCCGCATCCGTGGACGGCGGCCACATGGGGCGACAGGGCCAGCACGTCCAGGGCCGGACCCCGGCCCAGAACCTCCACCCGCCGCCCGGCGCCCACCAGCAGTGCCGGAACCCCCAGGGCCAGGGCCGCGTCGCCCAGGCGCGGCGGGGCCAGCAGCAGCACCGGCCCGGGGCCCAGGGGCCGCCGGGTGCGCGGCGCCGCGCGCACGAGCAGCCCGCGCGCGCCCAGCCAGGCGCCCTTGGCCGCCCGGCGCAAGGTGCGCCCGCGCCCGGCCAGCAGGCGGAAATACTCGTCCTGCACGGCCCGGGCGTGCCCGTGCAGGTCGAAATGCGCCTCGGCCCGGGCCCGGCCCGCCGCGCCCAGGCGCGCGCGCAGGGCCGCGTCGCGGCCCAGGGTCAGCAGGTGCGCGGCCAGGGCCTGCGCGTCGCCCGGGGGCGCCAGCAGGGCGTGCTCCGGCCCGGGCAAGGCCTCGCGCACCTCGGGCAGGTCCGAGGCCGCCACGGGCAGGCCCATGCTCATGGCCTCGATGAGCGCGCGGCTGAAGCCCTCGCTGCGCGTGGGCAGCACCAATGCGTCCAGGGCGGAATACAGGGCGCGCACGTCCGTCGTGAAGGGCATGACCAGCACCCGCCCGGCCAGCTCCGGGGCCGCCGCCAGGGCGCGCACCCGGGCCGCGAACTGCGGCTCGGGCTCCTGGCGCCCGGCCAGCAGCAGGCGCACGGGCAGCCCCGGCGCAGCCTCCAGGGCCAGGGCCAGAGCCTCCAGGCACACGTCGTGGCCCTTGCGGGCGATGACGTTGCCCACCAGCCCGACAAGCACCGCGTCCGGCCCCAGGCCCAGCTGCACGCGCAGGGCCGTCCGGGCGTGGGGATCGGGGCGCAGGGCCGCGGTGTCCACGCCGTTGTGGATGACCACAGCCCGGGCTGCGGCCCAGGCCCCCAGGGGCCGCACCCGCGCCTCGCGCACCGCCGCCGACACGCACACGACCCGCGAGGCCAGCCCGGCGAGCAGGGCGTCGTACCAGGGCAGGTCGCGCAGGGATTCGCGCACATGCCAGACCACGGGCACCCCGGCCAGCCGTCCGGCCAGCCCCGCGTAGAGCGCGGCCCGGGGCGTGCCCGCATGGACCACGGCCACCCCCTGGCGGCGCAGCAGCCGCGCCAGGGCGCCCACGGCCCGCCACGGCGCGGGCGACAGCGGCGCGCGCAGGGTCGGCAGGGCCGCCAGGGCCGTGTCCACCCCCGCCGCCGCGAAATGCTCGCGCAGCTCCCCCGGGCCGGGCACAAGCACCAGGGGCCGCACCAGCTCCGGGTCCAGGGCCCGGATCAGCTCGGCGGTGCTGCGCTCGCCGCCGCCCATGAAATGGTCGTGCCCGAAGAGATAGGCCACGCGCAGCGGCAGCCCGGGAGCCGGGGCCGCGCTCATGGCCCGCCCCCGCCCGCCGCCCGGGCCAGGGCCGCCTCGTACTGCCCGGCCAGGGCGTCCCAGCCGTAGAGCGCCCGGGCCTTGGCCCGCCCGGCCTCGCCCATGGCCGCGCGCTGCGCGGGGTCGGCCAGCAGGTCGCCCAGGGCGCGGGCCAGGGCCTCGTGGTCGCCCACGGGCGTCAGCAGCCCGGTGCGCCCGTGGTCCACCACCTCGGCGATGGCCGGGTCGGCCACGGAGACCACGGCCCGGCCCCGGATCATGGCCTCGGCCAGCACGATGCCGAAGGTCTCGTAGGTCGAATGGAAGGCGAAAAGATCGGCGGCGTCCATGTGCAGGGGCACGGCGGCGGCGGGCAGAAAGCCCGTGAAGCGCACCGCGCCCGCGACCCCCAGCCCGCGGGCCAGGGCGCGCAGGGCGCCCGCCTCGGGGCCCGTGCCGCCCACGGCCAGCACCGTGCGCGGGTGCTCGCGCAGCACCAGGGGCAGGGCCCGCAGCAGCACGTCCACGCGCTTGACCGCGTCCAGGCGTTGCAGGGCGAAGACCAGCGTCCCGTCCGGCGGCACGCCCAACTCCGCGCGCAGGGCCGCCACGGCTCCCGGCGGGCTGGGCGGGGCGTCGTCCACCCCGTTGGCGATGACCACCCCGGCCCCGGCACCCGCCCCGGGCCCATAGACCGCCCGGCGGCAGTAGTCGGTGACGTAGGTCCGCCCGGCGCAGGCCCGGCCCACCAGGCGGTGCCAGACACCCCACAGCGGCGGCACCCCCGGCCCGGGCACGTCGCGCCCGGTCAGGCTGAGCACCGTGGGCAGGCCCAGCAGGCGCTGGGCGGCCCAGGCCGCCAGCCCCGTGGGCATGCAGTAGTGCACGTTGAGCACCTCGGGCCGAAACTGGCGCGCCGCGCGCACCACGGCGCCCACGGCGGACAGGGAGAACGGCGGGATGGCCCCCCGCGAGGCCCGGTGGCCGGGGATGCGCATCAGGCTCACGCGGTCGGCGTAGCGCCGGACCTCGAAATTCACCAGGGCGTCGTATTCGGGATTGCCGTGGGCCGCCAGCAGCTCCGGGGCCAGGTGCGGGGTCAGCAGCAGGATGTCATGCCGCGCGGCCAGACGCCGGAACACGTGCAGCAGCAGGAGTTCCGCTCCGCCGACCACGGGCAGGAAGGTGGGGGTCAGGACGAGAATGCGCATGGTTCGGGCTGTCCAAAAATCCTTTTCGGTCGGCCCCGGTTGCCGGTGCGGGAGGCCCGCTGCCGGTTGCGGGCGGATCAGCCGCCCCGGGCTGTCCGCTCCAATAGCTGGACCAACCCGGAGACGTGCGCGCCAGGGGTGAAATCGCGCTCCGCGCGCTCACGCCCCGCTGTGCCCATTTCTTCTGCAAGTTCCGTGCTGAAAAGAATTTCCCGCAGCCGGGCCGCCAGGGCCGCCGTATCCCCCGGCGGCACCAGCCAGCCCGTGACCCCGTGCTCCAGCCATTCGCCGATGGCCCCGGAATCCGCCCCCACCACGGGCCGCCCGTAGGCCATGGCCTCGATACCCGCCATGCAGAAGGCCTCGGGCACCAGGGACGGCACGGCCACCACCGCCGCCCGGGCATACAGCGCGCCCAGGGCCGGGGGGTCCAGCCAGCCGTGGAAGCGCACCCGGCCCTCCAGGCCCAGGCTGCGCGCCAAATCCTTGACCCCCGCCAGGTCCGGCCCGTCCCCGGCCAGGTCCAGGCTGGCTTCGGGCGGCAGCAGGGCCAGGGCCCGCAGCAGCTCCCCCAGGCCCTTGCCCCAATGCACGCGCCCCGCATAGAGCACCACGGGCCCGCAGGCCCCCGGGGCCGGGGGGGCCTGGGCGGGCAGGGTCGTGAAATGCGGCAGCACCGCGACCCGCGCGGGGTCGAAGCCGTTGTGCGCCAGCAGCCCGCGCATGAAGACGCTGGGGCAGGCCATGGCCGCCCGGCGGCGGTACAGGGCCAGGTTCGCCCGCAGGTGGGCCAGCAGGGGCAGGGCCACGCGCGGGTCGCGCGCCGTGCAGCGGCGGGTCCAGGCCCGGCCTAGGCAGGCGAGGCCCAGAGGGTGCGGGCAGGGCTCGGGCCCGCCCGAGGCCGTGCTCCGGCGCAGGGTCTTGCCGCCCCCGGGGCAGAGGCAGTGGGTGTCGTGGACGAAGCGCACCAGGGGCGCGGCCCCGGCCAAAAGGCGCACCAGCCAGTGCTGCGTGGCGCCGTGGACCAGGATCACGTCCGGCGCCCCGGCGCGCAGCACCTCGCGCACCTCGGCCAGCCGCGCGGCCAGCCCGGGGCAGCCCAGGTCCGTGACCCCGGGCACATGGTACGCCCGGGCCGCGAGACCGGCGGGCAGCGCGCCCCCCGCGCGGCCATGGAGCACTGCCGAAGCATGGCCCAGGGCCGCCAGGCGGCGGACGGCCTCGTGCAGGTAGACTTCGAGCCCCCCGCCGGACAGCTGCGGCGCCACGTGCAGGATTTTCACGCCCGCCCTCTCCCCGGAGCGCCCAGGGCGCGCCGGGCCGCGCGCGCGGCCCGGGCCAGCTCGGCGGAGGCCAGCAGCGACGGGTCCAGGGTCACGGCCCGGGCCAGCAGCCGCGCGGCCAGCAGCGCCGCGCCCGCCCCGGCGGCTCCGGCGGCCAGGGCGTGCAGCTTGCGCCCGGCCAGCCTCCCCACGGCCCGGGCCTCGGCCCGCGTGGCGCAGAACTGGCGGCGCAACGCGCCCAGGGCGCCCGCGACGACCCGCGCAAAGCCCGCAATCTCCCGGGCGTCGGCCCCTGGCGGGCGCCCCGGGGCCCCGGGCAGGGGCGGCACGCTGTTCCAGCGCAAAAGCTCCGGCGGCACCTCGCGGCCCAGCAGGCGGCCCAGGAACCGGCCGCGCGCCCGCAGGTCGCCGTCGCGCTGCTCGGCCCCGCGCACCCGCGAGGCCATGCCCGCATGCTGGCGGTATTCCACCAGCGGCTCGGGAATGTTGGCCATGCGCGTGGTCCAGACCAGGCGCGTCCACAGCTCCTGGTCCTGGGCCACGCGCCAGGCGGGGTCGTAGCCGCTCACGGCGCGCAGCAGCCCGGTGCGCACGGCCACGGCGGGGTGGGCGAAGGCGTGGCCGAAACCCACGGCCCAGGCGATGGGCCCGTGGCCCACGGGCACGCGGTAGATATCCAGGGACCTACCTTGCCCGTCCACCATGGCCGCGAAGCCGCCGCACACGCCCACCTCGGGCCGGGCGTCCAGCAGGGCCATCTGCCGCGCGAAGCGCCCGGGCAGCGACAGGTCGTCGGCGTCGTGGCGCAGGACCACATCGCCCCGGGCCAGCTCTAGGCCCCGGTTCAGGCTGGCGGTCAGGCCCAGGTTGCGCGGGTTGCGCACCACGCGCAGGCGCGGGTCGGCCACGGCGGCGAGGATGGCCGGGCTCTCGTCGCTGCTGGCGTCGTCCACCACCACGAACTCGAAATCCGCGAAATCCTGGGTCAGCACGCTGGCCAGGGACTGCGCCAGCCAGGGCGCGCCGTTGTACACGGCGGTGAGCACCGTGGCCCGGGGCGCGCCGCTCACGTCCGCACCCAGCCCGGGGGGCAGAGGTCGTCCAGGCGCCGGGTGCGCATGCGCTCGGGGCCGAACCAGCGCGCCGGGGCCACCACGCGCCCCGGCCCGCCCAGCCACGCGGCCCACCAGCTGAAGGACGAATTGGCGATGGCCCGGCCCCGGCACAAGGAGAGCAGATGCAGGTCCTCGTGGGCCGACAGTCCACGCACCAGGGTGAAGGGCGCGCCCAGGTCCAGCCCCGTGGCCACCCAGCCGGGGTCGTCGGTGAACACGAAGACCTCGGGCCGCCCCAGGCCTTCGGCGGCCAGGGCCAAGGCGCGGCGGTGGTAGTCCGGCGGCAGGGCGCCGTGGGTGCGGGCGATGCGCGGATCGCTCACGTAGTCACCCCGGCGCACATGCAGACCCACCGAGGGCCCGGCAGCGATGCGCGCGGCCAGCTCCGCCGCCGCAGGGCTCAGGGCGGGCAGGGTCAGCTCGGCGCGCACGGCCTCGGCCACGGGCGCGAAATAGCGCGCGGACTGCCAGTAGCCGTCCAGGTACACATCGCCCGCCAGGGCCGCGAAGGCCGGAGCGTAGTGGAAGTGGGGTTCGTCAAAGCGCACGGGGCCCGCCCCGCGCGGAGCCAGGGCCGCGCGCAGCCGCGCCGCCAGGGCCCAGGCCCGCCCGCGCGCCGGGGGCCGGGGCGGAAAGCGCTCCAGCTCCCCGGGGGCGGCCTCGCGCCCGCGCACGGGATACGGCCCCAGGGCGTAGCCGCGCCGGGGGTCCGCCCGCAGGGCCGACAGGTCGAAGACCAGCTCGCCCCCGGTGCGCGCGGCAAGCGCCCGCCCGGCGGCGTACTGGAACATCTGGTTGCCCAGCCCGCCCATGAGCCTGACTGCGATCATGGCCCTCCGCCCCTGCGGCCCCGGGGGCCGGAACAGCTCCGGCCCGGGCCCGCCGGGGGCGATACTACCCTACCGCGCCCCGGGAAGCCACACCCCAGGCACGACCGGGCGCGGGGCCTCTCCGAAGGGCGCTGCCGACCGGGCCCGCCCGCGCGGGGCGAAGGGCGCAGCAGGGCGGCCCAAGGCATCGGATGCGCCACGCCCGCCCGGGCGCGGCCCGGCCTCCCGGTCCCTCCTGACCTAGAAACGCTCGAAGCCGTCGTCGTCCTGGCCCTGGTCCAGGGCGATGCGCACGCCCTCGCGGGGTTTGGCCGGGGCCGGGGCCGCAGGGCCGGGCAGGGCCTTGCGCGGGCTGCGGCCCGCCACGGCCCGCTGCGCCCCCGGGGCCTGGGTGCCGATGCGGAAGAAGCCCATGGTCACCCGCAGCTGCTCGGCCTGGCTGGACAACTCCTCCGAGGTGGAGGCCATTTCCTCCGAGGCCCCCGCGTTCTGCTGGATGACCTGGTCGAGCTGCTGGATGGCCTTGTTGATCTGCGCGGCCCCGGCGTCCTGCTCGGCGCAGGCGGCGGCGATCTCCTGCACCAGGTCGGCGGTGCGCCGGATGTCGGGCACGATGCGCGCAAGCATCTGCCCGGCCTCATCGGCCACGCGCACGCTGCCCGAGGACAGCTCGCTGATCTCGGCGGCGGCGGACCCGCTGCGCTCGGCCAGCTTGCGCACCTCGGCGGCGACCACGGCGAAGCCCTTGCCGTGCTCGCCCGCGCGCGCGGCCTCGATGGCGGCGTTGAGCGCCAGCAAATTGGTCTGGCGCGCGATCTCCTCGATGATGGTAATCTTCGTGGCTATTTCCTTCATGGCGTGCACGGTCTGGGTCACCGCCTGGCCGCCCTGGGCCGTGTCCTCGGCGGCCTGCTGGGCCATCTTGCCGGTCTGGCGCGCGTTCTCGGCGTTCTGGCGGATGTTGGCCGTCATCTGCTCCATGGACGAGGAGA
>NZ_JAEX01000017.1 GCF_000519125.1 Desulfocurvus vexinensis DSM 17965 | reverse complement strand
ATTGACGTTATGTACAAAAAAGCAGACACCGCAGGTGCTTCTCATGCCTGCACCGATTTGCCTGCTTTGGATTGTTATAGGGTGATGGCTGAGAAGCTGGGACTCCCTGCTGAAACACGTCCCGCATCGCTCACCCCTGTGCCATATCTGGTGAATTAGGCTCGTCCCAATATAAGTGGCGTAACGGGCCGCCTTGTCCAAAGATAAGTGGCAGGGCGGCCCGCCGCTGTTCCGCACCCGACCAGATCGAAAACCCACGCCAGCCGTGGCGTTGTCCCACGAGTTCCCGCATGGTCCCGCACTGCCTCACTTGTCCAAGACTATCTGGCTAAACACACCTGGGGCGCACGCTGCTGGGCCGGGGCAGCCAGGTGGTGGTGCCGCCCCGGCGGCTGCGCGCGGTGCTCGAAGGCGCCGGGTTCGCCGTGCAGGCCATGGGCCCCGAGGGCTCCTTGCGCGCGCCCGGCGCCCAGGGGCTGGACGCGCCCCCGGCCTACAAGGGCCGGTTCTACGGCATGACGGCCATCGTCGAGGCCCTGGCCGTCCGCGCGGAGCGGCCCTGATGCGCATCGGGCTTTACGGCGGCGAGGCCAACGCCACCTATCTCATCGCCCAGGCCCTGGCCCGGGCCGGGCAGGACGTGCTGCTGGTGCGCGACTGGGGCATGTACCACCCCTTCGGGCACCCCGTGTGGCAGGACGCGCCCCTGCGCCTGGACGCCGGGGAGCTGGCCGATGGCCGCCCGTGGGGCCGCGACCGCGTGCGCGCCCTGGAGGCCCGCGCGGGCTGGCGCGCCCCGGCGTGGGTGGCCGACCCCCTGGAGGCGGCCCCCGCCGCCGCCCCGGCGGGCGGCAGGCTCGCGGGCGTGCGGGGGCTGGACGCGGCCTTCCTGAAGGCGGTATTTCTCAGGCGGCCCCATCTGGCGGCCAGCCTGGACCTGCTGCGCGGGTGCGACCTGGTGGTCTGCAACGGGCTGGAAGGCACGGTGCTGGGGATGCTCTCGGGCCGCCCCGTGCTGCTGTGGCCCTTCGGGACGGACATCCGCCTGGTGGCGGGCTTCGACCCGCCCGGGGGCGGCAGCCTGCGGGCGGCGGTGGAGAACCGCTGCTGGCGGCGGCTCATGCGCCGGGCCTACCCCCGGGCCCTGGGCGTGGGCTCCCACGACCCGCGGGTGGCCGGGGGCGAGCGGGGCGACGCCTTCGCGGCCTCGGGGGCCCGGCGGCTGCTGTATTTTCCGCTGCCCATGCCCGAGGTGGACCCGCCCCTGGGCCGGGCGGCCCGGCGCGCGGCCCTGGCCGGGGCCCTGGCGGCCCTGGGCCAGCCCTGCCCCGAGGCCGAGGTGGTCTGCGTGGTGCCCTCGCGGCTGGACGCGCGGGTCAAGGGCAGCGACCGCTTGCTGCGCGCGGTGGCGCGCCTGGCCGGGGCGGGGCGGCTGCATGTTTTGGCCCTGGGCTGGGGGCGCGACAGGCAGGCCCTGGCCGCAGCCTGCGGGCCGGAGCACGTCACGGTGCTGCCCTTCGTGCTGTCCAAGCCGTTGCTCTACGGGCTCATGTCCGGTGCCGACCTGGTGGCGGACCAGTTCGTGGTCGGCGGCTACGGGGCGGCGGCCCTGGAGGCCATGGCCTGCGGGGCGCCGGTGCTCATGCATCTGGACGCCGGGGCCTTTGCGGCCAAGGGCTTTGCCCTGCCGCCGGTGCTCCAGGCGCGCACGGAAGAGGACATCGCCGCCGTGCTGGCCGCCGTGCTGGACGGGGGCATCGATCTGGACGCCCGGGGCCGCGAGGCCCTGGAATGGACCCGCCGGGTCCACGGCTGGCGCGCCGTGGCGGAAGAGGCGCTGCCGCAGGTGGCGGCGCTGGCCCGGGCGCAAACGGAAGCAAGGAGCTTGGGGTGACCGACCAACGCCGCACGGACCGGGAGGCGGAGCTTGCCGCCCGCAACCAGACCAGGGACTGCTTCGCCCACAAATGGAGCCGCCGGGAGAGCTACGGCTCCAAGGCCGTGTGCGATTTTCTCGCCGACTGGATGTTTTCCAAGTACTGCGGGGGCGACCCCGGGCTGCTGGACGCCTGGCTGGGCGGCGGCGGGCGGCGCATCCTGGAGGCCGGGTGCGGCGTGGGCGAGGTGGCGCTGCGCTTTTTCGGCGAGCATCTGCACCGCAACACCTACGTGGGGCTGGACCTGACCGGCGCCGTGGCCGGGGCGCGCGACGCCTTCCGCGAGCGGGGCGTGCCCGGGCTGTTCCTGCAGGGCGACCTGCTGGACATGCCCCTGGCCGAGGCCAGCTTCGACCTGGTGTTCAGCGAGGGCGTGCTGCACCATACCCTGGACACCGCCGCCGGGGTGCGCGCCCTGGCCCGGATGCTGCGCCCGGGCGGGCGGCTTTTGTTCTACATCTACCGCCGCAAGGGCCCGGTGCGCGAGTTCACCGATGACCTGGTGCGCGAGCGGCTGGCGGGCATGACCGACGAACAGGCCTGGGAGGCCCTGCGGCCCCTGACGGAGCTGGGCCGCGCCCTGGGCGAGCTGCGCTGCCAGGTCACGGTGCCCGACGTGCCCCTGCTGGAGATCCCCGCTGGCACCTACGACGTGCAGCGCCTGATCTACTGGCATGTGCTCAAGTGCTTCTACCGCGCGGACTGGAGCTTCGAGGAGATGAACCACGTGAATTTCGACTGGTTCCGGCCCGCCCTGGCCCGGCGCCACACGGCCCAGGAGGCGCGCGAGATGTGCGCCGCCGCCGGGCTGGACGTGGAATGGCTGCACGAGGAGGAGGCCGGGATCACCGTGCGCGCCGTGCGCCCCGGGGGCTGCGGGGGCGGGGGGGCGCCATGAGCCGTTGCGTACTCACCGGGGCCTCGGGCTTCATCGGCTCGCACCTGCTGGCGCTGTTCGCCCCGGACGACGAGGTGGTCTGCGCCGGGCGCAGGCCGCCGGACGCCGCGCGCTGCCCGGCGCGGGTCACGCACGTGCCCCTGGATTTCACCGGCCCGTGGGACCCCGCGCGCCTGCCCGCCCGGGCGGACACGGTGGTCCACCTGGCCCAGAGCGAGCATTACCGCGACTTTCCGGCCCGCTCGCGCGAGATTTTCGCCACCAATGTGGACAGCACGGCCCGGCTGCTGGACTACGCGCGCAGCGCCGGGGCGACCCGCTTCGTGCTGGCCTCGTCGGGCGGCATCTACGGCAGCGGGGGCCGGGCCTTTACCGAGGACGACGTGATCCGCCCCGCCGGGGAGCTGGGCTTCTACCTGGGCACCAAGTTCTGCTCGGAGATCCTGGCCGAGAGCTACCACGGGCTCTTCCATGTCGTGGTGGCGCGGTTCTTCTTCGTCTACGGGCCGGGGCAGCGGCCCTGGGCGCTGGTGCCGCGCCTGGTGCGCTCGGTGGCCGAGGGGTTGCCCGTGGTGCTGGACGGCGAGCGCGGCATCCGCATCAATCCGCTCTATGTTGCCGACGCGGCCCGGGCTCTGGCGGGTTGCCTGGCCCTGGACGCCAGCCACAAGCTCAACCTCGCCGGACCGCAGGCGCTGCACATCCGCGACATGGCCGAGGCCATGGGCCGCAGGCTGGGGCGCGAGCCCGTGTTCGAGCGGCGCGACAGTGGCCGCGCGGGCGACATCGTGGGCGACACCCGGGCCATGGCCCGGGTGCTCGGCCCGCCGCGCGTGGCCTTCGACGAGGGGCTCGGGCTGTACCTGGATTCCCTGGGCTAGCCCTGGGGGGCAGGGCGGGCGCGCCGGGCCAGCACGTCGGTCCAGAAGGTTTCCACGTCCTGGACGAAGGCGTCCTCGGTGTGCACCTCGGTGGCCAGGCGGCGGCTCTCGCGGCCCCAGGCCTCGTGGTGCTGCGGGGCCTCCAGGAAGGTTTCCAGGGCCCGGGCCATGGCCGGGGCATCGTGGCCCGGGGCGAGCACGCCGTTTGCGCCGGGGCGCAGGTACTGCCCGGTCTGGCCCACGTTGCGGGCGATGAGGGCGTTGGCGCAGGCCATGGCTTCGAGCATGGCCAGCGAGGTGAAGTTTTCGTAGTCCTGGCAGGAGACAAAGGCCCGCGAGCGGGCCAGGGCCGGGGCCAGATCGTCGCCGTGGGCGAAGTCCAGCTGCTCGGGGGCCAGCCCGGCCTCGGCCCGCAGGCGCAGCAGGGCCTCGCGCATGGGGCCCTCGCCCATGAGCACGAAGCGCCATCCGGCGGCCAGCCCGGGCCGTTCGCGCAGCAGCAGGGCCACGGCCTGCACGAAGAGTTCCGGGCGCTTCATCGGCACCAGCCGCGCGGCGAAGACGATGGTCCGCTCCTTGACGGGCGCGGGGGCGAAGCGCGACAGGTCCGCGAACACCGTGCGCGCGGCGCGCACCAGGGGCTGGCCTGCTGGCCGGATGGCCCCGCGCGCCACGGCGTCGCAAAACAGGGTGTACCAGGAGTAGAGCCCGTCGAAGGGCACCAGGCCCAGGGTGGTGCGGTAGGCCGTGCGCTGCGGGTCGCCCCGGCGGGTGGAGTCGTTCCAGTGGTGGGCCACGGTGCAGTCGGTGATGTTGAGCACCAGGGCCGGGCGCCGGGGCAGCCGCGCCAGCAGCCCCAGGGCCGGGGCATGCAGGGCCGAGGGCATGACCATGTGCACCAGGTCGAAGTCTTCGCGCAGCAGCAGGCGGCAGAGCAGGGCCGAATCGGCGAAGGCCTTGAATTTCCAGGCCGGAAGATTGGGGGCCGTGTGCACCCGGTCCGGCGCGGCCAGCAGCAGCCCCCGGCGGCGCAGGACGCGCGCGGCGTCGGCCATGGTGGCGAAGTGGACCTCGAAGGCCGCGCCCTGGCGCCGGGCGCAGGCGTCGGCCAGCCGGGCGAAGAACTGCTCGGCCCCGCCGATCTGGCCCGAGGCGTCGCAGCCCAGCAGGGTCAGGGCCACGCGTGGTTTTTTCGGGGCTGCGGCGTGCATCGGTCCTTGCGGGGTGGCGCGTGGCGCCGTTGGGCGCGCCGGGCGCGCCGTGGCCGCCCCGGAACGGCCCGGAGCTTGCACGCAGCGATGCTAGCGCATCGACGGCGGAAAGAAAACGCCTAAGCGCGCGACATGGCGGGATGACGCGGCGGGACTGCCGCAAAGGAGCCAGGACATGACCACAGGAACGGGTCGGCGGAGCCGGGAGCGGGCAGGGTGCTGACGGCGGCGCTGTGCACCCTGGCGGTCTGCGCCGTGGCGGCGGCCCTGGCCCTGCCCATGGCCCGCAAGCCCCTGGCCGAGGACGAGGGCCGCTGGTACTATTTCGCCTTCTTTGCCGGGCGCGGGCTGCGCATGCACGGCAACTACCACTGCCAGGGCTATTTCAACATCCCCCTGCTGGCAGCACTGTTCTACCGGATTGCCGGGCGGCTGGCCGGGCCGGGGGCAGGCCCGGGCGCCCCGGAGCTGTTCCAGTATTTCAAGATCGGCTGGTACGCCCTGTGCGCGGCGTCGGTGTCCTGGCTGGCGCTGGCGCTGTTCGGCCAGCCCTGGGTGGCCCTGGCCGCCGGGCTGCTCTACGCCGTGGTCCAGGCCACGCCGCGGACCATGTTCATGCTCACCTACGCCGAGCATTTTTCCGTGCTGCCCGCCAACCTGGCCGTGGTGGCCCTGGTGGCCGTGCTGCGCGGGGCGGACCCGGCTCTGGCCGCCGTGGCCGGGGCGCTGGCCGGGGTCTGCGTGCATTTCAAGCCCACGGGGCTTCTGCTGGCCGGGGCTTTGGGCCTGCTGGCCCTGGCCGGGCCGGCGCCCTGGGCCGGGGCAGGCTGGTACGCGGCGGGGCTGGCCGGGGTGCTGGCCCTGCCCCTGGCGCTCATCCCGCGCGCGGGCCTGGGCGCGCGGCCCTACCTGCTGACCACCCTGGCCGAACCCCTGCGCGACGGGCTGCTGGCCCTGGCGGCCCTGGCGGGCCTGGGGCGGCTGCCGGGGCTGGCCCGGCTGGCCCCCGGGGGCTACGTGGGCAGCCTGCACGCCGCCACGGCCATGAGCGGGTGGCAGAAAGTTCGCGCCAACCTGCTGCCTGCCCTGGACGACCTGCGGGCCGTGGTCGCCCTGGCTGTGGCCGGGCTGGCCCTGGCCGGGCCCGGAGCCTGGGCCGGGGCCGGGCTGCTGGCGGGGCTCGCGGCCCTGGCCCTGGCCGCGCAGCAGCTCCAGAAGAACTACTACACCCCGCATTTCAACGGGATCTGGGCGCCCCTGGCCGTGCTGGCGGCCCTGGGCGGCTGGCGGCTGGCGGAGCTGGGCCGGGCGTGGCCCGTGGCGGGGGTGCTGCTGGGTGCGGCGGCCCTGTGGGAGGCCGTGCGCCTGGCCCGGCGGCTGGCCCCGGCCTTTTCCCGGGCGGCGGCCCTGTCCTTCGGCATCGTCCATCCCTATGTGGGCGTGCTTTTCGCCACGGCGCGCGACATAGGCCGCTGCATCGGCGCCCGCGCCGCGCAGGGCGACCGGCTGTGCGTGTGGGGCGACCAGCCGACCATCTATCTCTATTCCGGGTGCATGGCCTTCGACCCGCAGTACCTGTTCCTCTACTCGCACCACGCCGACGTGAGCGAGGAGCCCTGGGTGCTGTGGAGCCTGCGCGAGACCCCGCCGCGCTGGGTCCAGTTCTTCAACTGGAAATACAGGGACGGCCGGGACATGGCCTACCTCCAGGACCGCGTGGGCGTGCGCTACGCGCTGGAATGCACCTTCAGCCCGCAGGACGCGTCCGGGGCCCCGGTGCGCAACCCCGAGGGCGGGGTGGACAGCTTCCCGCTGTATCGCCGCGACGACGCGCACTACGCCAAGATTCTCGCCGAGCGGGCCGCCGCCCACGAGGCCCTGGGCCGGTGGGCCGAGGCCCGGCGCTGCTACGAGGCCATGGCCGAAGTCCGCCCCGGGGACGCGGAGGCCGCCCTGGGTCTGGCGGTCCTGGACGCCGTGGCCCCGGAGGCCGGGGCTGCGCCGGGCGAGCCCCTGGCCGTCTGGGCCCGCGCGGCCCGGCGCGTGGCCGCCCCCGCCCTGCGGGCCGATGTGGACGGGCCGCGCGGGCGCGCTGCCGCCCTGGCCCTGGCCCGGGCCCACGAGGCCGGGGGCCGCGCCGACGCGGCGCTGGCCCTGCTGGAAGGGCTTACGGCCCGCGAGCCGGAGCATGACCGGGCCCTGGCCGCCCTGGGCCTGCTGCGCCTGCGCGCCGGGGACGCCCGTCAGGCCCTGGCCCTGCTGCACCGGGCGGCCCAGGCCGATCCGCTGTCCCCCGGGGCCCTGGCGGCCCTGGGCCAGGGGCTGGCCGCCACGGCGGCCCCCGACGATACGGCCCTGGCCCGCAAATGCTTCGAGAAGGCCCTGCGCCTCGTGTGGTGGCACCCCGGCGCCGCCGCCGGGCTGGACGCCCTGGCGGGCGGACCCGAGGCGCGCATGGCGCTGTATGAAACCCTGGACGTGTTCGGCTACGTGCGCCGCGAGGACCTGCCCGGGCCCCTGCGCCCCGCCGGGGAGGCCCGGCCATGACGCGGCTCGTGCTCGTGGTCGCCGACCTGGACACCGGCGGCGCCCAGCGCCAGGCCCTGGAGCTGGCCGCCGGGCTCACCGGGCGCGGGCTGGACGTGACCCTGGCCGCCCTGCACGCCGGGGGCGGGCTGGAAGCGGAAGCCCGCCGTCGCCTGGGCCCGGGGCTTGCCGTGCTCTGCCCGGCGCCGCGCTGGCGCAGGCGCGACCTGCCCGCCGCCGCCGCGCGGCTGGTGGCCCTGGCCCGGCGGCTGCGGCCCCGGGTGGTCTACGGCTTCCAGCCCGTGGTCAACGAGCTGGCCCTGGCCGCCGCCCGGGCCAGCGGCGCGCGCGCGGCCTGGGGCCTGCGCTTTTCCGACGTGGCCTGGGGGCGTTACAGCCTGGGGCAGGCGGCGGCCTTCCGCCTGGGCGCGGTGCTGTCCCGCGCGGTGGACGTGCTCGTGGCCAACTCCGCCGCCGGGCTGGCGGTGGCGCGCCGGGCGGGCTACCGGCCCCGGGCCGCCGTGGTGGTGCCCAACGGCATCGACACCGCGCGCTTCGCCCCGGACCCCGAGGCCCGGGCCCGGGTGCGCGCGGCCTGGGGCGTGGCGCCGGAGGCGCCCCTGGTGGCCCAGGTCGGGCGCATGGACCCCATGAAGGACTGGCCGAATTTCCTGCGCTCCTGCGCCCTGCTGCGTCGCCAGGTGCCCGGGCTGCGCGTGGCCTGCGTGGGCCCCGGCACTGCCGCAGCCCTGGGCGGAACCCTGGCGGGCTGGGACCTGGCGGACTGCGCGGTGCTGCCCGGGGCCCGGGAGGACATGCCCGCCGTGTACGCGGCCCTGGACGCCCTGGCCCTGGCCTCGGCCTACGGCGAGGGCTTCCCCAACGTGGTCGGCGAGGCCATGGCCTGCGGGGTGCCCTGCGCGGTGACCACCGTGGGCGACGCGGCCCTGGTCGTCGGCGAGGCGGGGCGCGCCGTGCCCCCGCGCGACCACCGGGCCCTGGCCGGGGCCCTGGCCGCGCTGCTCACGGCCCCGGCCCTGGAGCGGGCCCGCCTGGTCCTGGCCGCCCGGGCGCGCATGGCGGAACACTTCACCCTGGACGCCATGGTCGGGCGGACCCTGGACGCCCTGGGCCCGCTGCTGGAGGGGCGCTGAGATGTGCGGCATCGTGGCCTTCTTCGCCCCGGGCGGCGGGGCGCCCGCAGGGGCGCGCCTGGAAGCCGCCTGCGCCACCCAGGCCCTGCGCGGGCCTGACGGCGCGGGCACGGCGGTGCTGGCCGGGGGCCGCGTCAGCCTGGGCCACACGCGCCTGGCCGTGCTGGACCTCTCTCGCGCGGCGGACCAGCCCATGAGCGCGGGCCAGGGGCGGCACTGGCTGGTCTTCAACGGCGAGATCTACAACCACGCGGAGCTGCGCCGCCACCTGGAAGCCCGGGGCGAGCGCCTGCGCACGCGCTCGGACACCGAAGTCCTGCTGCGCTGGCTCATGCGCCACGGCCCCGCCGGGCTGGACGACCTGGAGGGCATGTTCGCCTTCGTGCATGTGGATTTGCAGGCCGGGCGGCTGCTGGCCGCGCGCGACCGGATCGGCGTCAAGCCGCTGTATTTCGCCCACGGCCCGGCCCTGGCGGGGTTTGCCTCCACCCTGGCACCCTTGCGCGGCCTGGGCGGGCGCACGGACGCCATCGACCCCGTGGCGCGCTTCGAGATGCTGACCTCCAAGTACGTGGCCGGGCCGCGGACCATCTACGCGGGCATCGAGAAGGTGCCCCCGGGCGGCTGCGTGGAACTGGACCTGGGCGCGGACGCCGTGGCCCCGGTGCGGCGCGCGTGGTGGTCGCCGGGGGTCTGGCTGGCGCCGCAGGCCGCGCCCCTGGCGCCGGACGCCCCCGAGGGGCAGTGGGCCGATGCCCTGGACGCCGCCCTGGCCGGGGCCGTCGCGCGCCAGCTCGTGGCCGACGTGCCCGTGGGCGTGCTGCTCTCGGGCGGGGTGGATTCCAGCCTGGTGGCCGCCCTGGCCGCGCGGGCGGGCGGCGCGGTGGACACCTTCTGCGTGGGCTGGGCCGACGCGCGCTGCGACGAGTCCGCCCACGCCCGGCGCGTGGCCGCGCACCTGGGCACCCGCCACCACGAGCTGACCGTGACCCCGGCGGAGGTGCTCCAGGCGCTGACGGCCATGCCCGGGGCCTTCGACGAGCCCTTCGGCGACGCCTCGGCGGTGCCGCTGTATCTCATCAGCCGCTTCGCCCGCCAGCGGGTGACCGTGGCGCTCACCGGCGACGGCGGCGACGAGCAGTTCTTCGGCTACCCGCGCTACCACCTGCTGGCCCGCGCCTGGGCCTGGACGGAACACGCCCCGGGCTGGCTGCGGGCCGGGGTGCGCGCGCTGACCCGGGGCGCGCCGCGCTCCCGGGCGGCCCACGCCGCCAGCGCGTTTTTGGCCTTCCCCGACGCCGCCCGGCGCTACGAGCATTTCGTGCTCGACAACTTCGCGGCCCTGGCCGAGCTGTGCGGCGCGGGCCCGCGCGCCACGCTGTGGGCCTCGGGCCTGGCGGCGGCGGGGGAGCGGGGCCGGGCCCTGGCCGGGGGCGACTTCCTGCGCCAGATGATGCTCACGGACCTGGGCGGCTATCTGGTGGACGACTGCCTGACCAAGACCGACCGGGCGACCATGGCCTGCTCCCTGGAAGCGCGGGTGCCCCTGCTGGACGAGGCCGTGTTGCGCCTGTCCCTGGCCATGCCCCCGCGCCTGTCCTGGGCGGGTGGGCGCGGCAAGCACCTGCTGCGCCGCGTGCTGGCGCGCTACGTGCCCCCGGCGCTCACCGAGCGGCCCAAGATGGGCTTCGGCGTGCCCCTGGACCGCTGGCTTTTTGCCGAGCTGGGCGCGTTCACCAACGAGACCCTGGCCCGCGAGAACCTTTTGCGCGCCGGGCTGGACCCGCAGGGCGTGGCGCGCGTGGTGCGCGCCCACCGCTCCGGGCGCGTGGATCACCAGTATTTCCTGTGGCCGATCATCTGCTACGTGCGCTGGTTCCACGAGGTGCACCTGGCCGGGGCGGTGTCCGCATCCGGCGGGGGGCGGCCATGAGCGGCCCCCGCCTGCGCGCGGCCTACGTGGTGGACAGCCTGGGCCCCGGGGGCACCCAGCGGGCCCTGACGCATCTGGTGCGCGGGCTGGCCGGGCGCGGCTGGGAGCAGACCGTCATCGGCCTGGGCGACGAGGATTCGCCCCTGGTGCGCGGGCCGCTGGAAGCCGCCGGGGCGCGGGTGCTGGTGCTGGGCAAGGGCGCCGTGGCCCGGGGCACGGGGCTGGTCCGGCTGGTGGCCGAACTGCGCCGCGCGCGGCCCGACGTGGCGCTGACCCTGCTGCCCTGGGCCGACGTGCTCGGGCGCCCGGCGGCGTGGCTGGCCGGGGCGGGGGTGGTGCTCTCCTCGGTGCGCGCGCGCAATGTTGACCGGCCCTGGTGGTGGTTTCCCCTGTGCCGCCTGACCGCGCCCCTGGCGAGCAGGGTGGTCTTCAACAGCCGCGAGGTGGTGCCCTTTGCCCGGGCCCGCGAGGGCGTGCGCCCTGGGCAGGTGGTGTACATCCCCAACGGCTGCGCCGGGGCGGTGCTGCCGCGCGACCGCACGGCCCTGGACGCCCAGGGCGTTCCCGGGGATGTGCCCGTGGTGGGCAGCGTGGGGCGGCTGTATGCCCAGAAGAATCATGGCCTCCTGCTGGAGGCCCTGGCCCTGGGCCGGGGCGCCCTGGGCCGGGCGCATGTGGTCCTGGCCGGGGCGGGCCCCCTGCGCGCGGCGCTGGAGGCCCAGGCCGCGCGCCTGGGCCTGGAGGGGCGGGTCCACCTGCCCGGGCATGTGGCCGACGTGTCCGCCCTGCTGGCCGGGCTGGACGCCTACGCCCAGCCCTCGGCCTTCGAGGGCATGTCCAACAGCCTGATGGAGGCCATGGCCGCCGGGCTGCCCGTGGTGGCCAGCGCCGTGGACGGCAACTGCGAGCTGGTGGAGCACGGCGCAAGCGGTCTGCTGGTGCCCCCGGGCGACGCCCCGGCTCTGGCCGCAGCCCTGGAACGCGTGCTGGACGACCGCACCCTGGCCGCTGGCCTGGGCCGCGCGGCCGCCCGGCGCATGGCCGGGAATTTTTCCATCGAGGCCATGGTCGCGGCCTACGACGCGCTGTTCCGGTCGCTTTTGGCGCGCGGCTAGGGCTTTTCGTCTTCCGGTCTACTGGCAACGGGGCAGCCCCGGGGCGCTGCCGGGTGAAGCAGTCCCTTTCCCAGGCCGTTCAAAGACGGTGCAATGGCGGCACGAAAAAACGCAAGCCCTCGCGTGTCGGGACAGACGCGAGGGCTTGCATTTTTTGGCGATGCAGCGGGCCCTTTGGGGGCGGCCCTGCTAGGGCAGGGGCAGCCCGGCCAGCTCGGCGCGCAGCAGGTCGATGGCCGTGCGCGCCACCAGGGCGCCGGGGAATTCCAGCAGCGCCGGGGGCGCGGGCGGCTCGGCGGCCAGGGCCCGCAGGTCGGCGGCGTGGAGCAGCCCGGCGTCGGGCACGAGCACGGGCGGGAAGTCCTGGCGGCCCTGGATGCGGCGGCCCGTGTCGGTGCGGACCATGCCCCGGCCATCGGGCGCGGGGCGCCAGGGCGCCCCGGGGGGCGCGTCGAAGCGGCTCAGGTCGAAGGGCCCGCCGTGCTCCACGGCGTCCAGCAGCAGCAGGTCCAGCGCCGGGGTGGCGTCCGCCGTCCCGGCCCATTCGTCCACCAGAAAGCGCAGTACCCGGGGCGCCTGCCCCGCCGGGGCGGGGTCGTCCTGCGGCTCGGGCCGCGCGCGTCCGGTGCTCCAGGCCAGCTCCACCGCGCCGGGGCGCAGCCGGGCGTCCAGCAGCAGCCGGGCGCCCCCGGGCCCGCCGGGCAGCAGGGCGGCCACGGCGCGGCCTGCGGCCAGGGCCGTGTGGCTGGGCGGCCCGGCGCTTTCGGGCGCTCCGGCCAGCAGGGCCGCCAGCCCGGGGGTGGCCTCCTCCGCGCCGGGGGGGCAGGGCGCCAGGGCCAAGGTTTTGCGGATGGTGAACAGGCGGCGCAATTGGCAGGGATGGTCCGCAGGCGTGCCGGCCGAGGCGGCCAGGGCCCGGCCTGCGGCCCGGGCCCGCGCGGCGAAGTTCGCCAGGGCCTGGCCCAGGGCTGCGGGCGGCCCGGGGGCCAGCCAGCGGTAGTTCACGAACAGATGCCCGGCGCCCGGGTCGGCCCCGGATTCCAGCAGGGCCCGGGCCGCCCGCCGGGCGCCCTCGGGCCACGGGCGGCCATGGGCCGGGGCGGCGGGGCCCGCCAGGGGCGGCAGGGCCGTGGCGCCGGGGTCCGGGGCCAGGCTGCGCGCGTCCAGGGGCGGGGCGGCGGCCAGCAGCACGCGGGAAAAAATGCCCGCCCCGCGCAGGGCCGCCAGCAACGCGCCCACCCGCGCCGCGCCCCGGGCCGGGTCGGCCAGGGCTTCGCCGGGGTGCGCCAGGGCGCAGATCACCGCGTCCACAGGCCCTCGCAGCCGAAATCGAACAGCCCGCGCGCGATGACCTGCCCGGCCAGGGCCAGGTCGCCCGGGGTGTCGATGTCGATGAGCATGGCCGGATCGTCCAGCACGTGGCAGTAGCTGCCGCGCCCGGTGCGGGCCATGGCCGCGCCGTCGTAGGTGCCCAGGGAGCGGTAGCGCGCCGGGCCGCCACCGTGGGGCGTGAAGCGCCGTGCGGTGAACACCGTCTCGAAGCCGTCCAGGTTGCGGGCCACGAGGTGGTCCACCAGGGCCGGGGTGCGGAAGGGATGGGTGGGGTAGAGCACGGCCACCACGGCGGGGTGGTAGCCCTGGCGGCCCAGCTCGGCCAGGGCGTGGGGCACGCAGGTGCCGGGGGTGGCGCGGTCGCCCGACAGCTCCGCCGGGCGCAGGAAGGGCGCCTCGGCGCCGAACTCCCGGGCCCGGGCCGCGATATCCGGGTCGTCGGTGGAAACGACCACCCGGTCCACCAGCGTGGCCGCGCGGGCCACGAGGATGGAATAGGCGATGAGCGGCAGCCCGGCCAGGGGCGCCACGTTCTTGCGCGGAATGCCCTTGGAGCCGCCCCGGGCGGGGATCAGCGCCAGGACGGGCGGGGCGGCTGCGGGCGCGGGCTGCGGGTCGGGTCGGGTCATGGCCTTCGGGTTGCGGGGCGCGGGGTTGCCGGGCCAGCATACGCGCGGGGGCTGGCCCTGTCCACGGGCGGGGGGGCGGGCTGCGATGCCGGGCGCATCCCGGGCTGGCGGCCCGGGCGCGGCTGTCGGGCCTGGAAACCATGCGTGCGGCAGGCCTTTGACAGCCCGCCTGGATGCGGTATGTTCTTGCCAGCGACGGTTCCGGTTCTGGCCGCGACACTCATACCGGGGCCCGGCGTCCATGCGGTCGCGGAGCATGAGACCCCATCACTCTCCCGCCTTGGCCAGCGCTCCGCCCGCCTGCCCGCCGGAGCTTGCCCTGGCGCGCGACGCGGCACTCCCGCTGTTGTCAAACGGTCCTGCCCGGGGGTACAACCGGGCAGGCCCGGGGCGCGGCGTCCCCGGCTTCCCCGCCCCCAGCAGCCCCCGGAGGCCCGCGTTGCACGCACGGCAGGACAGCCCCCTGGTTTCGGTGCTCATGGCCACCCGCGACAGGCTCGACCTGGTGCCCGGGGCCCTGGCCTCGGTGGCCGCCCAGGACGAGCCGCGCTGGGAGCTTGTGCTGGTCAACGACGGCGGGCCGTCGCCTGCGGGCGTGGTCGCCCGCCTGGGCGATGCGCGCGTGCGGCTGGCGGAGCTGCGCGATGCGCGCGGCAAGGGCCACGCCATCAACCACGCCTTCGGCCTGAGCCGGGGCGGCTGCATCGCCCACCTGGACGACGACGACGCCTGGCATCCGGAGCACCTCTCCACCCTGCTGGCGGCCCTGGCGGCCACGCCCGGCGCGCGCATGGCCCACTCCAACGCCCTGCGCGTGGACCTGGCCCCCGATGGCCTGGGCGGCTGGCGCGAAACGGGCCGGGCCGTGGCCTACAGCAGCCCCGCCAGCCTGGAAGCCCTGCTGGAATACAACTGCGTCACGGGCATTTCCGTGCTCCACGACCGGGCCTTGTTCGAGCAGGCCGGGGGCATGGACGAGGCCCTGGACGTGCTCCTGGACTGGGACCTGTGGCGGCGTATGGCCGCCCTGACCACGCCCGTGCATGTGGACCGCGTGACCGCCGAATACTTCGTGCGCGCCGGGGAGGCCGGGGAGGGCGCAGGCGGCCCAGGCGCCGGGGCGCACCTCACGGGCCTAGCCCGGCGCGACCCCGTGCGCTATGTGCGCAACCGCCTGCGTATCCTGGACAAGCCGCTGCCCCTGCCCCGGGACGGCAGCCTGGACGCGGCCCTGGCCGGGGCCCGGGCCCGGGGGCGAATGCAGCTGGCCGTGGCCCTGGGCGAGGCCGCCGAGGCTGGCGGAGACGTGGCCGGCGCCCGGGCGCACTACGAGGCCGGACGCGACGCGGCGCCGGAGCACGCCCTGCCCTGGCGCAAGCTGGGGCGGCTGGCGGCCAGCGGCGGCGAGCCCGAGGCGGCCCTGCGGGCCTTCGGCAAATGCCTGGCCCTGCCCGGGGCCGCGCCCACAGACGCCCTGCACGCGGCGGGCGCGGCCATGGCCCTGGGCGAACCGCGCAAGGCCCTGGGCCTGCTCGAGGCCGCCGCGCGGCGCTTCGGCCCACAGCACGAGGGCCAGCCCGCCGTGCTGCGCCTGCTGGCCCAGGTCCGCGCCCTGGCACGCTGAGGGGCGCGGCGCGGAGGCCGCGAAACGTCCCCGCGCGGCGCGCTGCGGCGTTGTGCGCACCCCGGGGGAGTGCCGCCCCGGGGCCTTTTCCCCTGCCGCCCGTGCGCACCCTGTCCCTGCTTCGCTCCTGGGCCTTTGCTTCCGGGGGCGTCCTTCGGGTCGCCGCTGGCGCGCGGCCCGGAGCGTTTTTCCTGCCGCGCGCGCCTGCGGTGCCCGGCGGGCCCCGGGCAGGGTTGCGGGCCGGGCGCGCTTCCAGTATAGATTGGGCCCTCGGCGCGGGCGGCGCGCCGCCTCTCCCGCACCCACGCGGCGGCCAGCCCGCCGGAAGGACTGCCATGCTCGATCTCAAATTCATCCGCGCCAACATGGACACGGTCCGCGCGGCCCTGGCCCGGCGCCGGGCCAAGGTGGACCTGGACGCCTTCACGGCCCTGGACGAGGCCCGCCGGGCGCTGATCCAGGAGACCGAAGCCCTCAAGGCCGAGCGCAACGCCGTGTCCAAGGAAGTGGGCCAGCGCAAGCGCGAGGGCCAGGGCGCCGACGACCTGGTGGCGCGCATGGGCGCCGTGGGCGAGCGCATCAAGGCCCTGGACGCCGAGTTGCGCGAGGTGGACGCCAAGGTGCAGGACTGGCTGCTCTCGGTGCCCAACATGCCCGACCAGAGCGTGCCCGACGGCGCGGACGAGAAGGACAACCCCGAACTGCTGCGCTGGGGCGCGCCGCCGCAGTTCGACTTCGCGCCCAAGGAGCACTGGGAACTGGGCGCGGCCCTGGGCGGGCTGGACTTCGAGCGCGCCGCCAAGCTTACGGGCAGCCGTTTCGTGGTCTACCGCGGCTGGGCCGCGCGCCTGGAGCGCGCCCTGGCGGCCTTCATGCTCGACATGCAGACCACCGAGCACGGCTATTTCGAGGTCATGCCGCCGGTCATCGTCAACCGCGAAACCCTGACGGCCACCGGCCAGCTGCCCAAGTTCGCCGACGACCTCTTCAAGCTGGAAAATTCCGAATATTTCCTCATCCCCACCGCCGAGGTGCCGGTGACCAACCTGCACCGCGACGAGACCTTGGACGAGGCCGACCTGCCGCTCAAATACACCGCCTGGACCGGCTGCTTCCGCTCCGAGGCGGGCTCCTACGGCAAGGACACCCGGGGCCTGATCCGCATGCACCAGTTCCAGAAGGTCGAGCTGGTGCGCTTCGAGCGGCCCGAGGATTCCGGCGCCGCCCTGGAGCAGATGCGCGGCCACGCCGAGGCCGTGCTGCAGCGCCTGGGCCTGCACTACCGGGTGGTCACCCTGTGCACGGGCGACATGGGCTTCGGGGCCACCAAGACCTACGACATCGAGGTCTGGCTGCCGGGGCAGAACACGTTCCGCGAGATTTCCTCGTGCTCCAACTGCGGCGACTTCCAGGCCCGGCGCGGCAACATCCGCTTCCGGCGCAGGGAGGGCGGCAAGAGCGAGCTGGTGCACACCCTGAACGGCTCGGGCCTGGCCGTGGGCCGGACTCTGGTGGCCGTGCTGGAAAACGGCCAGCAGGCCGACGGCAGCGTGGTGCTGCCCGACGCGCTGGCGCCCTACATGGGCGGGCGCAAGGTCCTCGGCCCGGGCCCCGGAGCCTGACGGCGCCCCGGCACGCCCCGGGCCTTGACAGACGGCGCATGCGCCGCTACGTACACATTCCCTCTGTGGGCCGTTAACTCAGGTGGCAGAGTATCTGCCTTTTAAGCAGAGAGTCGCTGGTTCGATCCCAGCACGGCCCACCAAAAAATCAAGGAATCACAGGTCGTCCTGTGATTCCTTTTTTGTATGGGAGCGGCTTCGGCCCTCCCGGTTCGTGCGGGCTGCCGGGCTATTGCGCCGCTTTCTCGGCGTCCATCTGCTGGCCCTGTTTCATCATCTTGTGTCCTTCCTGCATCATTTTGTGCCCCTGCATCATCTTGTCGTGCCCTTGCATCATCATTTTCTTGCCGTCTGTCATTGGACCGTGCTTTTCCATCATGCCCTTGCCCTGGCTCATCATCTCTTCGCATTTGGCCATCTTTTCCATGTCCATCATCATGTCGGCCCCTTCCATCATCTTTTTCTGGCCTTCGATGGCTTCTGCTGGTTGGGCCGCATGGTCGGAGTGGCTGGACTGGGCCATGGCGGCGGGCGCCGAGGCAATGATGAAGGCCAGGGCCAGGGCCAGGATCGTGTGGGTGCATGCGCGGTGTTTCATGGGTTGTCCTCCTGCTGGTTGAGGGTGCGGCCGTCCCGGAGGGATCGGCCCGGGGCAGATCCGTTTTGCGTGGAGTCTATCACGAAAAGCAGAAGAAGTGTATCGAAACCGGCGCGGCGGGGTCTGTTTCTTGGGGCGGCGCCAGCCGAAGGGCGCGGCGGGCGCTCCGGAGGCGTTCCTCCGTCAGCCCAGGAGGGAAGCGTCTCTGTGGCCTATTAATCTGTTTTCAATGTATATTTTTGCAAGCAAGACAATATTTCCTTCGCCCCTTGACAAGAAGCCCCCCTTCGGTCAATAAGACCCCTCCGGACGGCAACGTCCGCCACAGCGTCCCCATCGTCTAGTGGCCTAGGACATCGGCCTCTCACGCCGGTAACAGGGGTTCAAACCCCCTTGGGGACGCCAAAGACGCCATAGGGCTGCACCGCAGGGTGCAGCCCTTTTTTGTCGCCGCAGGGGGGCGGAGGCGGGTGGCAGTGCGGTGAGGCATGGGAATGGCCACAGAGTAACACGATATCGTGATAGGTACCCGGGAAGAGAGACGTGCTGCGCAGGCACTTGGCCCGCCTGCGAGATTGGCGGGAGTGCTGCCTGCGGCCAGGAGTTGCCTCGCCTCTTTATTTCATATATTGCGGCAGGTGCCTGTGGGCGATCCCGCCCTTTCTGGCGCCTGAATCGTACATACGAAACGAAAATAAATGACATGAAAAACAAATTCTGTTCGCTGAACATCATTGGTGTCGCGTGCGACGCCGCTGCGCTGCTGGCGGCGCCTTTGGAGCCGGAGGGGGCCGGGCGGCGGGGTGGGGCGACCGGGCGGCAGCGGAGCCGGGCGGGGCTTGCGGCGTTCGCGTTGGTGATGGCCCTGGCGTGCTGCCCCGGGGCGGCCCTGGCCGTGAGCCCCGGGCCCGGGGGCGGGCTCGAAGAGGCCGCCGGGCAGCTTGCCGGGGCGGCCACGGCCCAGGGCCAGGCCCAGGCCGAGGCCGACGCCTGGGCCGTGGAGCGCGACGCCCTGCGCGACGAAATCCGCCGCGAGGGCGAGACCCTGGCCTGGCTGGAGGCCGCCCTCAAGCGGCGCGGGGACTACATTGCCCGCCGCGAGGCCGTGGTGGCCGGGCTGCACGACTCCGCCCGGGAAATGGCCGCCCTGGAGCGCGGGCTGGAGCCGGTGCTCGACGCCGTGCTGGCGCGCCTGGAGGAGCTGGTGGCCGCCGATCTGGCCTTTTTGCCCGAAGAGCGCCGCCAGCGCCTGGACATGCTGCGCGAGACCCTGGGCGACTACGGTCTGGCCCCGGGCGAGAAGTTGCGCCGCTTCCTGGAGGCCTTGCAGGTGGAGGCCGGATACGGCGCCCTGGTGGAGGCCTGGGACGACGTCATCGACCTGGGCGGAAGCCGCGTGCAGGGGCGCGTGCTGCGCCTGGGGCGCGCGGCGGCGCTGTTCCTGTCGCGCGACGGCGCCCTGGCCGCGCGGCTTGTGCCCGGCGCTGCGGGCTGGGAGGCCCTGGGCTCTTCCGAGGCCCGGACCCTGGCCCAGGCCCTGGAGATGCACGACCACCGCCGGGCCTTCGAGCTGTTGGCCCTGCCCGTGGGCACCGCGCAACTGGGGGCCCAGCCCGGGGCGCCGGGCGGGGTGCAGCCATGACCCTCGTTTCGTTTATGATTGCTGCGCCGGGCACACCGGGCATGCCCCCTGCGCCGGGAGCTCCCCGGACGGCCCTCGCCCCGGGCACGCCCCCCGTTCTTCCCCCGTCCCCCCCGTCCCCCACGCCCCGCGCCCCCTGCGCCCGGGCCCTGACGTGCGTTTTTCTTACCCTGACGCTGCTGCTGGCGGCGCTGCCCCTCTGCGGCCCTGCCGCCGCCCAGCAGGCCCCCCAGCAGGTGGCCCGCGACCTCGCCGATCAGGCCGCCACGGCCCGGGCCGAGGCCGGGGCCCTGCGCAAGGATGTGGACCAGGAGCGCCGCGAACTGCGCGCCGAGGCCGCCCGCCTGCGCGCCGCCCGCGCCGCCGCCGAGGAGCGTCTGGCGGCCCTGGACGCCCGCGTGGCCGCCCTGCGCGCCGAAGAGGCCACCGCTCGCGCGGCCCTGGACGCCTCGCGCGGGCAGGCCGGGCTGGTGCGCGCGGTGCTGCGCGCGGCGGCGGGCGATGCCGACGGCCTGCTGGCGGGCAGCCCTCTGACGGCGGAGGCCCCCGGGGTCCGCGCGGGGCTGGCTGCGCTGCAGGACGACGACGCGCCCCTGACGGCGGCGTCCCTCACGGCCCTGGTGGACGCCCTGTGCGCCGAAATCGCCTCGGGCGGCGGGCTCGCGGCCTTCGAGGGCAGCTTCCTGGGGCCGGACGGCAGCCCCGCCCGGGGGCGCATCACACGCCTGGGCCGCCTGGGGGCCTGGTACCAATCCGCCAGCGGGGGAGCTGGATTCCTGCGCCTGGACGCGGAGCAGGGCCGCTATGTGGCCCTGGGAGTTGCGGCGCCCTGGGGCCTGGCGGGCACGCTCAAGGAGTTCGCCTCGGGCTCCGGGGGCACGGCGGTGCTGGACCTCTCCGGCGGCGCGGTGCTGGACCGCCTGGAGCAGGGCGGCGGGCCGGACTGGCTGGAAGCCGGGGGTTTCCTGGTCTGGCCCATCCTGCTGGTGGCCGTGGTGGCCGTGGTGCTGGTGCTCGAGCGCTGCTGGACCCTGGCCCGGGTGCGCCCGGGCGGGGCCGGGCTGGCGGGCGAGCTGTCCGCCCTGCTGGCCCGGGGGCGCATGGACGAGGGGCGCGCCCTGTGCGCCGCCCACGCGGGCACCCCTGCCGGGCGCGTGCTGGCCGCCGGGCTGGAATACACGGGCTGCACGCGCGACGTGCTGGAGAACGCCTTCCACGAGGCCGTGCTGCGCGAGGTGCCGCGCCTGGAGCGCTTTTTGCCGACCCTGGCCGTGCTGGCGGCGGTGGCCCCGCTGCTGGGCCTGCTGGGCACGGTCACGGGCATGATCGACACCTTCACGGCCCTGACCTTCTCGGGCGGCGGCGACCCCCGGGCCCTGTCGGGCGGCATCAGCCAGGCTCTGGTGACCACCGAGCTGGGCCTGATGGTCGCCATCCCGGTGATGATCGCCCACCACTTCCTGGAGCGGCGTGTGGAGCGCATCGTGGGCGACATGGAGGAGAAGGGCGTGGCCCTGACCGTGGCTCTTCTGCACCAGAACGGGCACCAGAACGGCGGCGCCAGACGCGGCGGGGGCGCCGGGAGCGGAGATGTGGCGGACCGCCCTTGACGCCGGGCTGGGCTACCTGCGCACCGGGGGCTGGGTCATGCTGCCCCTGGTGCTGCTCTCCCTGTGGCTGTGGACCCTGGTCTTCCTCAAGGCCCGTGAGCTGTGGCGCCTGCGCCGGGCCGACCACCCCTGGCGGGCGGACTTGGCGGCGGCCTTCGCCACCCGGCGCACCGGCGACCCGGACCTGGACGCCAAGGTGCTGCACGCCCTGTTTCACCGCCACGAGGCGGCGGTGGACCGCCACGTCGCCACCATCCTGATCCTGGCCGGGGCCGCGCCGCTGCTGGGGCTGCTGGGCACGGTCACGGGCATGATCCGCACCTTCGGCGACATGGCCGTGCTCGGCGCGGGCAACGTCAAGGCCCTGTCGGCGGGCATCTCCGCCGCCCTGGTCACCACCCAGGCCGGGCTGGCCGTGGCCATTCCGGGGCTGTTCGCGGGCAGCCTGCTGCTGCGCCGCGCCGCGCGGCACAAGGCCCGCGTGCAGCGCCAGTGCCTGCTGCTGGGGCGCCCGGACGCCGCCCCCCGCCCGGCCACGGAGGACCGCCCATGAGTTGCTACAGGCATGTCCGCGCCCGGCGCGGTGGCCCGGCGGAGCTGAACATGGCTCCGCTCATCGACATGGTCTTCCTGCTGCTCATCTTTTTCCTGGTCACGTCCAGCTTCGTGCGCGAGGCCGGGGTGGAGGTGCGCCGCCCCGAGGCCGCCATCGCCGTGGACGTGCAGGCCGAAACCCTGGTGGTGGCCATCACCGCCGAGGGCACGCTGCATGTGGACCACACCCGGGCCGACCTGCGCTCCATCCGCCCGCTGGTGGCGCGGTTCCTGGCCGCCACCCCGGGCGGGGCCGTGGTGGTCGCCGCCGACGAGGCCGCGCCCGCCGGGCAGGTGGTGCGCGTGCTGGACCAGTGCCGCCTGGCCGGGGCCCGCAATCTGGCCGTGGCCGCGCGGAGGCCCGAGTGATCCGCTGTCCGGCCCGGGGCTGCGCGGGTAGTGGGGCCGCCGCTCCCCGGGGAGCCGCCCCGGACGCCGCGCCCGGCGCGCGCCGCCGCCTGGGCGACCGCGCCCTGGCCGTGGCCCTGGCCGTGGCCGTCAATGCCGCCGTGTTCGTGGTTCTGCCGCTTTTGGCCCGCCAGGGCGCGCTGCCCGAGGCCGGGCCCGCCCAGCCGCCGGTGCGCGTCATCGAGGCGCCCCGGCTGCCGCCCCAGGCCCTGGCCCCCGAGCCCCTGCCCGAGGAGCCGCCGCCGCCCGAGCCCGCCCGGCGCCCCGAGCCCCAGCCGCCCCAGCCCCAGCCGCCCCGGCTGGAGGCCCGCGCGCCCCAGCCGGAGTTCGACTTCGCCCCGCGCCTGGCCGCGCCCGCTCCCCTGGCCCTGCCCGTGCCCCGGCCCCTGGAGCCTGCCGCGCCGCGCACCTTCGAGCTGGCCGATGTGGACCAGGGCCCGCAGCTCGTGGCCTCGGCGCCGCCCGAGTACCCCTACGCCGCGCGCAGCCGCAACCAGAGCGGCACGGTCACCGTGCGCTTCCTGGTGGTCGAGGACGGCAGCGTGACCGAGGTCCGCGTCCTGGCGGCGGACCCGCCCGGCGTGTTCGAGGCCAGCGTGCTGCGCGCCGTGCGCGGCTGGCGCTTCACCCCGGGCCGCCTGGGTGGCCAGGCCGTGCCCACCTGGGTCGAGCTGCCGGTGCGCTTCGACCTGGGCGGCTGAGGGAGGGGGGCCGCCATGCGTCTGACCGTGTTTCCCCTGCTTTGCTGCCTGGTTTTGGGGTTGCCGCTGGCCTGCGGCGCTGCCCGCGCCCAGGAGCCGGAGCTTTCCGACGCCGCGCGCACGGCCCTGCACGAGGCGGCCCAGGCCCTGGGCCAGGGCCGCCCGGCCCAGGCCGAGGCCACCCTGCGCGCGCTCATCGCCGCCGAGGGCGACGCCGCGCCCGGGCCCGCTTGGCACCTGCTGGGCAACACCCTGCACGCCCTGGGCCGCCCGGCGGAGGCCGCCCGGGCCTTCGCCTCGGGCCTGGCCCGCGCCCCCGACGACCCGGCCCTGCACCGCAACCTGGGCATCGCCGCCTACCAGAGCCGGGACTACGCCCTGGCCGCCCAACACCTGGAGCGCGCCGCCGCCCTGGCTGCGCAGCCCGACCCCGAAGTGCTGCTGCAGGCCGCCGCCGCGCACCATCAGGCCGGGCAGCACCGCGAGGCCGTGCGGCTGCTGGAACCCCTGGCGGCCCAGGCCAATCAGGACGGTCAGGCCAGCGCGGGCGGGGCAGGAGGACACGAGGGCGCCAGCTTGGCCGCGCAGGCCCTGGAGCTGCTGGCCGCCGCCGCCCTGGCCAGCGGCGACGGCGCCCTGGCCGAATCCGCCGCGCTGCGCTGCCTGCGGGCCGAGCCCGGGGCCGGGCGCTGGTGGCGCCTTGTGGCGGGCGTCCGCAGCCAGCGCGGCGACCTTGCCGGAGCCGCCGCAGCCCTGGAAACCCTGGTTCGCCTGGAGCCGCCCGCCGAAAAGGACCTGCGCACCCTGGCCGAACTCTATTTCGCCGCCGGGGCGCTGCCCCTGGGCATCCGGGCCCTGGAGCGCGCCGCCGGGCCGCACCCCGGCCCCGGCGACTGCGACGCCCTGGCCCTGGCCAACCACCGCGCCGGGCGGCTGGACGCGGCCCTGGGCTGGCTGGACGCGGCCCAGGCCCAGGCTCCGGACGCCGAACGCCTGCTGCGCAAGGCCGCCATGCTGGAGGTCCGGGGGCGTGCGGCCCAGGCTGCCGACGCCTGCGCCCAGGCCCTGGAGCTGGCTCCGGGCAACGCCCGGGCCTGGCTGCGGCTGGGCCAGCTGGCCCGCGAGGCCGGGCGCCCGGTCCAGGCCCGCCAGGCCCTGGAGCGCGCGGCCACCTTCCCCCAGACCGCAGGCGCCGCGCGCCGGGCCCTGGAGCTGCTGGACGGCGGGGCCGGGTAGCAATCTCCCGTTCCGTCATCTCTGGGCCCCGAGTGTGATGAATCTGTGACAGGCAGGTTGTGGTCCGTTGATGACGTGGTGCGGCCTAGACGAAGAGGGGATTCGTCTAGGCCGCGCGGGAGGAGGCGGGAAAGCGGGAGTCAGTCGTCGGTTCCGCCTGCGATGGTCCTGGCTCCGGGGCCCGGGGCCAGGGGCAGGGTGTCGTCGAGGATGTCGGGCGCCGGCGAGGGGCTCCAGGCGAGGGACAGGACGGCGGGCACCAGCAGGGTCACGGTGGTGCCCTGGCCCTGGGTGCTGGCGATGCGCACGTCGCCCCCGGCCTCGTCCATGATCTTGCGGATCATGGCCAGGCCCAGGCCGTAGCCTCCGGCCTTGGAGCTGTGGAAGGGCGAGAAGGCCTGGTCCAGCTCGCGCGGAGTCATGCCCCGGCCCTGGTCGCGCACTTCCAGGGCCACCATGTCATCCATGCGCAGGGCGCGCAGGGCGATTTCCCCGCCGCCGGGCATGGCTTCCATGGCGTTCTTGAGCAGGTTCACCAGGCACTGCTTGAGGCGGTCGGGGTCGCAGGCCGCCCGGGGCAGGCCGGGATCGGCCTGCACGCAGAAGGTGAAGCCCTGCCCCGCGTAGCCGATGCGCATGAGCTCCGCAGCGTCGTGCATCAGAACCGTGGCGTCGGCGTCGCTGCCGCCCGGGGCGGCGGGTCGGGCGAAATTGAGCACGCTGGTGAGCATGGCGTCGAGCCTGCGCGTTTCGGCCAGGATGATCTCCACCTTCTCGCGGTCGGCGGCGTCGAGGTTGGGAGAGCGGCCCAGGGCGTTGATGAATCCGCCGATGGCGCACAGCGGGTTGCGTATCTCGTGGGCCAGATACATGGACATCTCGCCGACCACCGAGAGCTTCTCGGCCTGCTGGCGCTCGCGTTCCAGGCGCGTGCGCGCGGTGATGTCGCGGCGCATGACCATGACCTGGGCCATATCGCCGCGCTCGTCGAAGATGGGGTAGGAGTAGACCCGGAAATAGAGCAGCTCGCCGCCGGGGCTGACCCGGGTCATGCGCGCCTCGGCCTTGCGCTCGGTGCGCAGGGTGGTCTGCACGGGGCAGTCGGCGCACGGCTCGGGGCAGAAGGGCACGCCCCGGGCCAGGGTCTGCACCTGCCAGCAGGGCAGGCCCTGGAGGCTGGCCTTGGGCTGGCCCGTGCGCTGGTAGACGTGGGGGTTCATGTCCAGCACGCGGCCCTTGAGGTCCAGCAGCAGGATGTCCTCGCGGATCTGGGTGACCACGGCGTCGAGCATGGCCTGGGAGTGACCCAGGCGCGAGCGGGTGTGCGCCCCGGCGCGGTGCATGTTGTGCAGCGCGCACAAGAACACCGCCGCCTGGCGGTCGATGAGCGAGACGTGCGGCGGCAGGGCCGCGCGCAGGTCCGTCAGGCCCAGGCGCTCCTCGCGCAGGTCCACGAGCATGGTCACCTCGGGGTGGGCGGCCAGCAGGTCCTGCCAGGTGGGGTGGAAAGGCACCCCGCGCCGGACCAGGCCCCGGCTGTCGGCCTGCTCATGGGTGCAGGCCACGCCCGCCAGGCGCATGGGCGGCAGGAATTCCTCCAGGTCGCGCTCCTCGGCCAGGGCCGCCAGGGCCGCGAAGCCCGTGCCCGTGCCCACGATGCCCAGGACGCACTCGCGCAGGCCGTCCTCCCACAGGCAGACGCGTTCGGCTTCGCCCTGACCCATGCTCACCTCCCGTGATCCTGCCGGGCCACGAAATGCCCGGGGCCGATGTTTTCGCCAAGGGGCACCCGGGCCGTGGCGGTCTGGGCGTCCACCGTCTCGGCCACGAGCTGGCCAACGGGCCGCTGGTCGCGGTCCAGGATCGCCAGCCGCTGGCCGGGGCGCACGCCGTGGGCGCGGCCCAGGCCGAAGACGACTTCCCACTCCCCCCCGCGCCGGGCCAGGCGGTAGATGGGCGCGATGCCCGCCGCCAGCAGGCGGTCCAGCTCGCGCCCGGCCAGGCGGTAGACCAGGGCCCCGGCCAGCAGCGCCAGGGGCAGCGCCCCGAGCACCACCCAGACCGGCTGGACCCCCAGCACCCGCAGGAACAGGGACGGCTGGTCGGCCCGCAGGTCGGGCAGGTCGATGAACACGCGCACGGTGTAGGCCGGAGCCTCGTCCTGGGGCTGGCCCGCCAGGCGCACGGTCATGCGGTGCTCCCCGGGGGGCGTGCCCGGCGCGGCCAGGACCTGCGCCCGCCACAGCCGGCCCTGGAGTTCCAGGAAGTGGACGGTGAGGTCCGGGCTGTCCAGGTCGGCGCGCAGGTGGCGGTCCAGGGCGGCGGGGCCGTCGGCCAGGGCCCGGGCGTGCAGGTCGGCACTGTGGCTGTCCGCCGGGATGAGCAGGTCGCCGCTGGCCGGGGCCGCGCCGCCCGCCACCACGCGGAACAGGTCGCGGTCGTCGCCGATGGCCAGCCAGCAGGCGTCCGCCACGGCCAGCAGCAGCAGCATGCAGGCGGCGACGGCCAGCTTCTGGCAGGCGCGCCGCGCGGCGTCGGAGCGGGGCGGGCCGTTCACCGCGCCTGCGCTCCGGCTTCGGGCTCGGGGCTGCGCAGGCGGCGCATGGCCAGGCGCGCGCCGACCACCGTCGCCAGCAGCAGGGGCACGTACAGGCGCAGGAACTCGCTGGCCATGGCGGCCGGGGTTCTGCTGCTCCAATACATGCAAAAGACCAGCTCCGCCAGGATCAGGACGTCCATGACCACCACCACCAGACGCTGGGCGGGATTGAGTCTGTTCGTCACGGTGCGGGGCTTCATGCGGGCCTCCTGGGTGAGGGGGTCCGCGCCCGTCGGGGGGCGCGGACCCATATGGGATGACCGGCCCGGCGGGGGTTCCGCCGGGTCGGGAAGGCGGGCCTACTTGCCGTGCAGGCTCTGCTTGGTGACGTTCATCACCTTGACGGCGATGCGCTTGTCGCCCTGGTTGTCGTAGGCGACCAGGGCCGCGCGCTTGCCCCCATGGAGTTCGTAGGCGATGCGCAAGATGTCCCCGGGTTCGGGGGTCAGGCCGATCTTGGCCTCGCTTACGTCATAGGTGGCCACGACCCCCGTGCTTACGCCGTAGGGGTGCTCCTTGCTGAAGTTGATGTCGTATTCCTCGATGGTGATGGTCTTGGCTTCGGTGTCGTAGGCGATGCACCGGCCCTGGGCCACCTCGGCGGCCAGCGCGGCCCCGGCCAGCAGGCACAGCGTCAGGGTCAGGATGGCGATGGTCGTGATGCGTCTCATGGGAAAATCCTCCTCGCGCCGCTATCCGGCCTGGACGTTAGCCTTCTTGTCGCGCAGCTCACGGGCCGCTCCGACGAACATGATCTTCATGATGTACAGGCACAGCACGCCGATGGTGCTCAGGATCAGCACGGCTGCGGATTGCGGATAGCCGACCTGCTTGAGGATGATGGAGATCATGCAGCACAGCACGGCGGCGCCGAAAGCCAGTCGGATGCCATAGCCCTTGGAATACTTGGTGGCCACGGTACCGATTTGCGCGCCGATGGCCGCGCCGGTGAGCATCACGAAGACGGCCACGATCTCAATGCGTCCCTTGAGGGTGTAGGTGAACGCGCCGTAGAGTCCGGAGATCATGACCTCGAACAAGTCGGTGCCCACGGCCACGTGGGTCGGGCAGCCGATGAGGTAGACCAGGGCGGGCATGCGCAACAAGCCGCCGCCGATGCCCAAAAAGCCCGCCAGGATGCCCGTGACCAGGCTGACCATGATCGGCAGCCAGGCCGAGCAGGTGAAGCCCGACGCTTTGAAGTGGACCATGGGCGGGATGTTGATCCGGTGCAGGGCCTTGTACCAAGTCACGCCTTCGGTGCCGTGGGCGCCGCCCAGCCCCTTTTTCTTGTTGGAGACGGCCTTGGCATAGTCGTAGAAAACCATCCAGGCGATGAAGGCCAAAAAGCCCACGTATACCCAGCGCACCACCGGCCCGATCTGCCCCAGCCGCTCCAGCCACATGACGAGCTGGGCGCCGATTTCGATGCCGACCATGGTGCCCACGAGCATGACGATGCCGAGCTTGTAATCCACGTTGCCGAACTTCGAATGGCGCATGGTCGAGACCATGGATTTTCCGGCAATGTGGGCGATGTCCGTGCCGATGGCGAAGGCCATGGGGAAGCCCAGGATGTTCAGGCCGGGGGTGACCATCCAGGCCCCGCCCATGCCGAAAAAGCCCCCGATGACGCCCACCGAGAATCCGATGAGCACCAGCCCGGGCCAGAAGATGTGCACGCCCGCGATGGGCATGTACATATACAACCAAGTCGAGTCGGCCAAGAAGTCCATGCCGCAGCCTCCTATACCTAGTGTTCCACGATCTTGCGCGAGGTGAGGTCGAGCCCGGTCATGCCCATGAGCTTGTCCATGAGCACGCCGAGCAGGCAGCCGTAGGCCGCCGTGAGCACCACGGTCCAGACCGCGAACAGCACGATGTTCGTGTTGTAGAGGTTGGCGAAATACAACAGGATGGGGTTGTCCAGCACCCTGGTGTCGGCCACGATCACCAGGTCGCTGGCCTTTCCGCCAGCGGCGCTGGCCAGGCGGGCGAGCATGGCGTCCAGGGCCAGCAGCCCGGCGAAAAGGAGCATCAATTTCCTGGTCATTGGTTCCTCCTTGGGGCGGGCTCCCGGGGGCAGGCGCGGCCACCTGCGGTCGCTGCCCTGGTGTTGCCCGATCCGTGTTCGCCTGGCCTGAGCAAGGCATGTGCCAATGGCGATTTCCGCCGACGGGGCATGGCTATTGCATTTCGCCCTTGCGCAATCGGCCCGTTTGTAGGAATGTCATGCGTGATCGGGGGCACCAGTGATGCAGAAAAGCGATCGGCCACGGCTGTACCAGGGCGGCTTTCCCTTCCTTTCCCGCAGCGCGTCGCCCCGCAAGGGGACGGCCCGCAGCCTGCGCACCCGCCTGCTGCGGGTGCTGCTGCCTCTGGTGGTGCTTATTCTGCTGGTTTCGGGCTACGTGGGCTACCGCGTCTCCTGCCAATACATCGACATCGCCCTGGACCGGAACGTGCGCGTGCAGACCAAGGCCGTGGCCCACCACCTGTCCTCCTTCCTCGACGCATGTCGCAAGGACCTGCTTTATATCGCGCAAGACGCGGGTGACCCGGAGGCCTTGCGCGATTTTCTTGCGCGAAAGACCGCCGCCGGAGGGGTGGGCTACCGCGAGTTGGCCTACCTCTCGCCCGACGATACGGGACACACGCTGTTCGTCGTCGAGGACGGGGAGGTTTTTCAGGTGCCTGACGGGCGCCTGGGCGCGGTGCAGCCCGATCCCTTCGCGGTGTTCACCGAGGCGCAGGGCCTGGCGCCCGGCGAGGTGCTGCTGACCCAGGTGCTGTACGCCGAACACCCCAGCCCGGTGCCCGGCAACGCCAGCAGGCGCGTGGCCGCGCACGTGGTGCGCCTGGCCACGCCCGTGGACCCCGATGGCGACGGCCGCCCGGGCTACGTGGTGCTGGGGGTGGACGTGCGCTTCCTGCGGGACATCCTCTCGCTGTACAATTCGCCGCGCTCGCCCCTGTGGGCGTTTCCGCGCAGCGACGAGGTGCGCTTCACCTACGTGTTCGACCCCGAGGGCTGGATGCTCTTCCAGTCCGAGGACGTGGAGCGGGGCAGCCAGGCCCTGTCCACCTACCTGCCCCGGGCCGGGATGGACGGCACCCTGGGCCGGCCCGGGTTGGACGTTGCCTTCCGCCCCGACACGGCCAACGCGGAATACTGGCTGGCCGTGAACGCCGTGCGCGAGGGCCAGGCCGGGCTGCTGCATGTGGGCGGCGGGCGGTCCAGCGGCTCCAGGACCTACTCGCTGGCCTACGCGCCGGTGTATTTCACCCCGGCCCCCGGGCGCGAACGTCAGGTCTACTGGGGCCTGATCTTCATGGACCGCAGCAAGCTGACCCTGGCTGCGGGCTTCAAGCACCTGGACGCACTGTTCGTCATCACCCTGGCGGCCATCGCGTTGATGTGGATCGGCATCTTCCTCGCCACGCGGATCGTGACGCGGCCCATCGTGCGTCTTTCGAACATGGTGGCCGAGTTCCGTTCCACGGGGCGCATGCGCAGGATCGACCTCGGCCCGGCGGGATACGAGACCGCGTTGCTGGCCGGGGCCATCAACGGCATGATCGACATCATCTCCCAGCAGGCCGAGGAACTGCGCCTGCGCGAGCGCAGCCTGCGCGGCTACACCATGAAGGAGCGCGCGGACATCGAAAGCGAAACCGCTCCCGGCGCCCCGGAACTGGAAATCATCCCCGAGATCGTGGGCTGCGGCCCGAAGATCGCGCGCTTCAAGTCGGACATCCTCAAGGCCGCCCAGGCCGACGTGGACGTGCTGATCATCGGCGAGACGGGCACGGGCAAGCAGCTGGCCGCCGAGGCCGTCCACGCCCACGGCGGGCGGGCGGGCCAGCCGATCATTTCCATCAACTGCGGTGCCCTGGACGAGAACCTGCTGCTGGACACCCTGTTCGGCCACGTCAAGGGCGCCTTCACCGACTCGCGCGCCGACCGCAAGGGCGCCTTCGTGGAGGCCCACGGCGGGACGCTTTTCCTGGACGAGATCCAGGCCGCCTCGCCCAAGGTGCAGCAGGCCCTGCTGCGGGCCATCGCCGAGCGCAAGGTCAAGCCCCTGGGCAGCGACAGGGAAATCGAGGTGGACGTGCGGCTCATCGCCGCCACCAACGCGGACCTGCCCGCGCTCATCCGCGAGGGCCGCTTCCGCGAGGATCTCTACTTCCGCCTCAAGGTCATCACGGTCTACAGCCCGCCCCTGCGCGAGCACCCCGAGAGCATTCCGGCCCTGACGCTGCACTACCTGCGCCAGGTGGAGCAGATGGTGGGCCGCCGGGGGCTGGGGTTGTCGCGCGGAGCCATGGAGAAGCTGCGCGGCTACCACTGGCCGGGCAACATCCGCGAGCTGGTCAACGCCATCACCAGGGCGGCGGTCATGGCCGAGACGGAATTGATCCAGGCCGGGGACATCCGCCTGGAGCAGGAGATCGTGCCCGAGGCCGAGGACGCCGCCCTGGCCGAGGCCGAAGAGGCCGTGTTCGTGTTCGACGACCTGGACGACCCGCGCCCGGCTCCGGAGCCCGGGCAGGCCGGGCCGACGGCCTCCGCGCCCCGGGATCCCGCCCCGCCCGCTCCGCGCCGCGACGCGGGCCCTGCGCGCGATGCGGCCAGCCGCCTGAACGAGCGCCAGCGCCGGGCCTATCCGGAGATCCTGCGCCGGGGCGAAGTGTCCCGCCAGGGCTACCAGGACCTGGTCGGCGGCGACCTGCCCTCGCGCACGGCCATCTACGACCTGCAGGACATGGTCAAGAAGGGCTTGCTGGTCAAGACCGGGCGCGGCCCGGCCACCCGGTATCTGGTGGAGCGCTGAGGGGCCGGCCATGCTGCGGATGCTCGAGCGGCTGCGCAAGCGCCGGGACGCCCTGAAGTGCCCGGTCCGGGCGGCGGCGTTTTGCGAGCGTTACGAGGGCTTCAAGGAACTCCTGGAGTCCAATTCCGAACTCCTGACCCTGCTGGCCGAGGTGGACGCCATGCTGGCGGGCGACGACGTGTTCGGCATGGCCTGGGTCCGCTCCCGGGCCTCGCGCATCGCCTTCCACGGCGGGCGGGTGGTGCACGGGCTGAACCGCCTCTCGGGCGGGCGCTACAGGGCCCTGGCCGAGGCCATGGACGGTCTCAAGGAACGCATCCGCGAGGTGGCCGAGGCCCGGCGCGTCGAGGCCTGCCCGCACCTCGTGCTGCCCTACGCGGCCATTACCCGGCAGATGGTGGACTGGGTGGGCGGCAAGAACGCCGCCCTGGGCGAGCTGACTGGCCTGCCCGGGGTGCGCGTGCCGCCCGGGTTCGCCGTGACCACGGCGGGCTACGAGATGTTTCTGGCCGAGGCCGGGCTGGAGGCCGTGGTGCGCCGCGCGGCCATGGACCTGGACCCCGCCGACCCCGCCAGCGCCCGGCGCGTGAGCGAGGACATCCAGCACGCCTTCTTGCGCGCGCCCCTGCCCGCAGCCCTGGAGCGGGCCATCCTGGACGCCTGCGCGGCCCTTCCGGGCGACGGGCCCCTGGCCCTGCGCTCCAGCGCCATCGGCGAGGACGGCGAGTTGTCCTATGCGGGGCAATACCTGACGGTGCTCAACGTGCCGCGGGACCGGGTGGCCGAAAACTGCAAGCGGGTACTGGCCAGCCTGTTCACCCCCCGGGCCATCGCCTACCGCCTGCACCAGGGGGTCAGCGCCAGCGACCTGGCCATGAGCGTGGGCGTGCTGGCCATGGTCGATGCGCACAGCGCCGGGGTCGCCTATTCGCGCCACCCGGCGGACCCGGCCCGCGACGCGGTGCTGGTCAACGCCGTCTGGGGCCTGGGGGCCTTTGCCGTGGACGGTGTGGTGCAGCCCGACGAGTACCTGCTCGGGCGCGGCGCCGGGCTGCCGCTGCTTGCGGTGCATCCGGGGGCCAAGGCCGTGCGGCTGGCGCCCGGGCCCGCAGGCCGGCTGGAGGAGGCGCCCGTGGCCCCGGAGCTGGCCGGGGCGCCCTGCCTGGACGAGGCCCAGGCCCGGCTGGTGGCGGCGGCGGCCATGGCCCTGGAGCGCCATTTCGGGACGCCGCAGGACGTGGAATGGGCCTTTGACCGGGCCGGAGAGTTTTACGTGCTCCAGGCCCGGCCCCTGCGCGCCGTGCCCGGCGGGCCGCCCGCGCCGCCGCCGCCCGGGGCCGAAGTGCTGCTCGCGGGCGGAGCCCCGGCCTGCCCCGGCCAGGGCACGGGGCCGGTGCGCCATGTCCTGGGCGTGGACGACGTGGCGGATTTTCCCCAGGGTGCGGTGCTGGTGACGCGGCATTCCTCGCCCAAGTACGTGGCGGCCCTGGCCCGGGCCAGCGCCGTGGTGGCCGAGGTCGGCAGCGTCACCGGGCACATGGCCGCCCTGGCCCGCGAGTTCCGCGTGCCTGCCGTGTTCGGCCTGCCCGGGGCCCTGGCGGCCCTGCCTGCGGGGCTGGTGGTCACGGTGGACGGCTCGGGCGGGCGGGTCTACCGGGGCGCGGTTGCGGGCGCGGCGCAGGCCGGGGACGGCCCTGACCGGGGCATGCGCGGCACGCCGGTCCATGCGGTCCTGGCCCGCCTGGCGGCCCTGGCCGTGCCGCTGCACCTGACGGACCCCGGCGCCCCGGAGTTCGCCCCCGCGGGCTGCCGCACGGTGCACGACGTGATGCGCTACGCCCACGAGCGCTGCTACGAGGAGATGTTCCGCCTGGGCGACCTGACGGTGGAGCAGACCGGGGCCGCGCGCAGGCTCGACGCCGCCCTGCCCCTGGACCTGTACGTCATCGACCTGGGCGGCGGGCTGCGCGATGTGGGCCCGGGCCAGGGCAGCGTGCGCCCGGAGCAGGTGGCCTCGGTGCCCTTTGCCGCACTGCTGGCGGGCATGGGCCACCCGGGGCTCACGGGTCAGACCCCGCGCCCCGTGAACCTGGGGGGCTTTTTCTCCGTGCTGTCGCGCCAGATGCTTGAGCCGCCCGCCAGCCCGGGCGAGCGCTTCGGCGGGCGCAGCTACGCCCTGGTCTCGGATTCCTACCTCAACTTCAGCTCGCGGGTGGGCTACCACTACAGCGTGCTGGACGCCTGGTGCGGCCCGCGCGTGGACGAGAATTACGTGAGCTTCGGCTTCAAGGGCGGCGCGGCGGACGACGTGCGCCGCCAGCGGCGCACCCGGGCCATCGCGCTGATCCTGGAGCGGCTGGGCTTCCGGGTGGAGTGCGTGGCCGACCGGGTCCAGGCGCGCTTTCGCAAGTACGGGCAGGCCGAGGTGCGCGACCGGCTGGACCAGCTGGGGCGCCTGCTGGTCTACACCCGGCAGATGGACATGCTCATGGTGGACGAGGCCATGGTCGAGCGCGCCGCGCAGTGCTTCCTGACGCAGTGCTACGACCTGGGGCGCGCCCCGGACGCCCCGGGTGCTCCGGGCGCCTGAGCCCGCCCCCGGCAGGGCGCCCCGGAGCGGCCCGCCGCGTCAGCGGGCAACTCCAGACCGCCCGCGTATGCGGGGCGCACTGCGCGCCCTGGGTTTTTCCGCTTCTTGCAGCCCGCCATGCTTGAACGGCTGCGAATTCTGATTGGGGCTGTGCCGGAAAGCCAGCCCCTTTCGATTTTCCAGACAGCCGACTAGGGCTGGGGCGGCTGGAGCTTGCGCCACTCCTGGGCCCAGGTCACCTTCTGGACGATTTCCTTGATGGTGCAGGGCTTGAGCAGATAGTCGTAGGCCCCGAGGTTGATCATCTCCACGGCGTCGTCCACCGAGGCGTGGCCGGTGACCACGATCACCGCCGGGCCCAGGTTGCGCTTGCGCATCTCGCGCACGGTGCCGTGGGCGCTTAGTCCGGGCATGAGCATGTCCAGCAGGACCACGTCGTAGGGCTCGCGGGTCAGTTCCTCCAGGGCCGCGTCGCCGCTTTCGGCGCACGAGGCGCGGATGGACTCCTGCTTGTTGAGCAGCTCGGTCATGTTGGTGCGGAAGGATTCGTCGTCGTCCACGACAAGCACGCGGATGGTGTCGCTCATGGGGTCACCTCGGATGGTTTGCCCGGGCAGGGGCCCGAAGGATTGGGCGCCGCAGGCAGGCGCACGGTGAATACCGCCCCGCCCCCGGGGGCGTTGGCCGCGCCCAGGGTGCCCCCGAGGCGGTCCACGATGCCCAGGCACACGGACAGCCCAAGGCCCGTACCCTGCCCGGGGGGCTTGGTGGTGAAAAAGGGGTTGAAGATGCGCGAGAGGTTCTGCTCGGGGATGCCGGGGCCGTCGTCGCGCACCTCCACCTCGGCCCAGCCGGGGGGCCCGGGGCGCACGGCCAGATCCACCCGGCCTCCGTTGGGCACGGCCTGCACGGCGTTGACCAGCAGGTTGAGCACCACCTGCTTGAACTGCGGGGGGTCGGTGAGCATTTCGGGCATCCCGGGCGCATAGTGGCGCACGATGCGCACCGCGCGCCGCCGCGCTTCGCGCTCGGCCAGCAGGGCCATGTCCTCGCACAGGTCCGCCAGGGCGGCGGGCTGGCACACCGGGGCGGACTTGCGCACCAGTTGCAGCATGCCGTGGGTGATGTCGCCGCAGCGGCGCACCTGGGTTTCCACGGAGCCCAGGCGCCGGGCCAGGCGGTCGCGCAGGGGGCCGGGCTCCAGGTCCTGAAGGTCGGCGCGCAGCAGTTCGGCCTCCTGGCCGATGACCGCCAGGGGAGTGTTGATCTCGTGGGCGATGCCCGAGGACAGTTCGCCCAGCACGGCCAGCTTCTGGGACTGCACGAGCTGTTCGCTCAGGCAGCCGCGCTCCGCCGAGGAGGCGCGGATGCGCCCGCACAGCGCGCGGACGGCCACAGCCGCCAGCAGCGCCGCCCCGGCGGCCACGGCCAGGGCCGCCGGGCCGGGCAGCCGCGCCGCCGCCAGACAGCCCAGCAGCACGCCCAGGGGCAGCCCGTACTGGGCCAGCAGATACGCGGCCCCGGGCAGCCCGCGCCCGGCGGGGCTCACGATGCCTCCTCCCGGTCCTGGCTGCGGCGCCGGGCGTGGTCCCAGGCCTTGCGGATGCGTTCGAGCAGGTCGTCGATGTGGAACGGCTTCATCACGTAGTCGTAGGCGCCCAGGCTCATGCCGCGCAGCCCGGATTCCGCCGAGCCGTGCCCGGTGAGCATGATGACCTCGATCATGGGGTGGCGGCGCTTGATCTCGCGCAGCACCTCCAGCCCATCCATGCCGGGCATCTTCACGTCGAGCACCACCACGTCCGCGCGGTTGGCCCGCAGGTGTTCCAGGGCCTCGCGCCCGCTCGGGGCCGAGGCCACGTCCAGGTTGCGCTTGCTGAATCGCTTGACGAAGAGTTGGATGAAGTCGGGTTCATCGTCCACGACGAGCACCTTGATGGGGTCCATGGCTCAGGCCTCCTCCCCGGAACGGGCCATTTGCCCCGCGCCGTGCCCCGCGCCATGCCCCTCGATGGGCAGGGTGATGGTGAACACCGCGCCGCCCTGGGGGCCGTTGGACGCCGCGAGCCGTCCGCCGAGCCTGCGGATGATGCTGTAGGCGATGGACAGGCCCAGGCCCGTGCCCTCGCCGGGGGCCTTGGTGGTGAAGAAGGGGTCGAAGATGCGCGGCAGGTAGGCCTCGGGGATGCCCGGGCCCGTGTCGCTGACGCGCAGCCACACGCCCAGGCCGTCCTCGGTCTTGCCGCTGGCCAGGGCCACGGTGCCGTTGCGGCCCACGGCGTCGATGGCGTTTTCCAGGATGTTGAGCAGCACCTGCTGCACCTGGGCCGTGTCGGTGCTGATGCGCGGCAGGTCCTGGGCGTAGTCGCGGCGCAGGGCGATGTCGCGGTGCATGGCCTCGCTGCGCAGGAACGAGAGCGTCTGCTCGGCCACGTGGTTCATGTCCACGTCCTCTTCCACGGGCTCCATGCGCCGGGCAAACCCGAGCATGCGGTGGGTCACGGCGCGGGCGCGCTCCACGTGGTCCTCGATCTTGTGCACGGCGGACTCGATCTCGGTGAAGTTGGCGATGGTCTCGGGGTTCTCCTCGGTGAGCAGGTCCTTGATCCAGCCCGCGCTTTCCATGATCAGCGTCAGGGGGTTGTTGATCTCGTGGGCCACGCCGGCGGCTAGCTTGCCCAGGGCGGCCATCTTGGCCGACTGCATGAGCCCGGCGTCCAGGGTCGCGCGTTCGCGGTCCGAGGCTTCGAGCTTGGCGACCATGGAGCGCGCCGTGAGCAGCGTGCCGGTGAAGATCATCAGCGCCACGCCCCCCAGGGCCAGGGCGCCGATGGACCGGGTGCGGAACAGCGGCGACATGGTTTCGTCGGGGTCCTCGGTGACCACAAGCATCCAGCGGTTGCGCGTGAGCCACGACTGCCCGGCGATGAGCCGCTGCCCGCGCACGGAGGTCTGCTCCACCCGCTCGCCGTGGAACTGGTTCACCGGGGGCAGGCCCGACTCCTGGAGCACGCTGCCGCCGAAGCGCGAGGGGGTCTGGAGCAGCCCGGCCTCGTTGACCAGGAAGGCGTCGCCCGTGCGCCCCGTGCGCAGGCTCTGCACCAGGGAGTTGAAGACCTCGGAGTCGATGGTCGCCCGCAAGATCCAGGCGTTGTCGCCCTGCCCGCAGCGCACGGCGATGATGAAGTGCGGGAAGTTGCGGAAGCCCAGGAACACGTCGCTCACGTACTGGCCCTTGAGCATGGCCTCGGCGAACCACTGCTCGGCGCTGTAGTTGACCCCGGTGAGTTTGTAGGGGCCGACGTAGGCCGTGTGGCGGCCCTGGGCGTCGATGACCCCCAGGTCGATGTAGGAACGCGAGTTGGCCTGGATGACCCCGAACATGGAGGCCAGGGCCCCGGGGGCGGCCAGGTCGGCGTAGGTGTGCGTCTGGCCCAGGGTGCGCAGCTGGGCCACGCGCTCTTCGAGGAAGATGTCCAGCGAACGGCGCTTGTTGGCCACGGTGGAGGCCATGGAGGTCATGACCTTCTCGGTGTAGGCCGTGCTGAACTGGCGCTGGATCACGTAGCCCATGGCCAGCAGCGGAATGAGGGAGAAGGCCAGGGTCGTGGCTGTGATCTTCCAGCGCAGCCGCCTGTATTCCTGCGTCGCCATACTGCCTCCACCGCTGTGCTTCGGGCCAGTGCGCCCGTGGGAACAGAGCAAGAGTCGGGCCAGGCGGATGTTTGCGTGACAGGCCCAACAGTTCGGGAAAAAAGGAAAACTAACCGGCAGAATCTCGCAATGGGCCGCCCTGCGGCGTCTGGCGCGCCGCGCTCGGCAGGGCCGCCAGCCCGTCGCGGATGGCCTGGGCCCGCCGCGCGGCCTCGGCCTGGTCGGCCATGATCATGTCCAGTTGCCGGGTGTGTACCACAAGATAGCCCAGGACTTCCAGCAAACCAAGGACTTCCGGCGCGGCGAGGTTTTCCGCGCGCGCGGCCAGGGCATCGCCGGCGATATCCACGCGCATGCCGCGTTCTTCCAGCAGCCCGGCGATGAGGCGGGCGCGCATTTCGCGGCGCTGGCGGTCGGCGGCGCCGCCGTTGAAGCGCAGGCTCGCGTAGTTGGCCGCCGGGTCGTCCCCGGCTTCGGCCTCCACGATGCTGAAGTGGAACCCGAAACGCGAGTGCAGGTTGCAGAACGTCCTTGAAATCATGAAATAGTTGCGCTCGCTGAAGCGGGAGCGGGCCCCGGCCTCCAGGTCCGGGTTGGCCGTGGCCTCGGCCAGCACGGAGAAAAAGCCCCGGGCGTTCACGGGCGGGGGCCCGGCCCAGGGCTGGGCGGTCATGCCGCGCCACAGGGCCAGCATGGGCTCGCAGGCGATGTCGGCCAGGGCCACGGTGGGGCCCTGGCCGGGCCGGGCCAGCCCGCCGCCCAGGTCCACCACCCAGTACTGCATGGGCACCTTGCAGACCAGGCGCCTGGCCGCGCTCTCGGGCAGGGGCGGGGCGTTGCCGGGCTCGAACATTTCGGCCACGGCCTTCTCGTGGCAGAAGCGGGTGATGTCGTGCAGAGTGGTGCAGCCCTCGGGGCGGAAGTTCTCGCCTGCCGGGTCCAGCAGCCGCAGGGGCACCACCAGCGCGGCGGCCTCGGCCAGGGTCCGGTGCACGGGGGAGCCGTGGATGGGGCTTTGGCGGGGCCCGGCCTCCCGCGCCGCCGGTTCGTGGCGCCCGGCGCGTACGGCCCGGGCGTCGGCGTCCACGGTGACCTCGCCTGCCCCGGCCAGGGCCTGCACCGCCCCGGGGCAGGCGAACAGCGCGGGCACCTTGAACTCGCGGGCCACGGTGGCCAGATGGCCCGTGACCCCGCCCCGCTCGCAGACCAGGCCCGCCGCCCGCGAGAGCAGCGGCGCCCACTCCGGCAGGGCCAGGGGCGTCACGAGCACCCCGCCTTCGGGAAAGCCCAGGGCGTCCGCAGGCCTGCGCACCACGCACACCGGCCCGGCGCCCACGCCGGAGCTGGCCGTGACTCCGCCTGCGTACAGGGCCGGGGCGGCCGGGGCGTCGTCCGCGCCGGGGTCCGGGGTCCGGGGTTCCGGGGCCGCCACGGCCTGCTGGCGCAGGGGCCGGGCCTGGAGCAGGGTGAACCCGCCGTCGGGCTCCAGGGCCCATTCGATGTCCTGCGGGCAGCCGAAATGCGCCTCCACGGCCAGGGCCAGCCGCGCCAGGGTCAGCACGGCCTCGGGCTCCAGGGCCGGGCGGCCGGCCGTGTCCGCGTCCAGGGCCCTGCGTTCCAGGCCCTCCCCGGCGCCGGGCACGTAGGCCGTCTGCTGGGCGCCGTGGGTGGCGCGCAGCACCTCGGGGCCCCCGGGCCCGCGCGCCAGCAGCCAGGTGTCGGCGGCGTCGGAGCCGTCCACCACGGCCTTGGGCAGGCCGTGCACGGCGCTGACGGTCAGCGTCCGGTCGCCCGCGTCCAGGGGGTTGGCGGTGTAGATCACCCCGCCGCACAGGCTGCGGACCATGGGCAGCACGGCCACGCACATGGGCACGTCCTCGTCGCGCAGGCCGCGGCCCAGGCGGTAGGCCCTGGCCGTGGCCCCGTACAGCGAGGCGACCACGTCGCGGTAGACGTCGTGCAGCGACTCGGGGTGCACGTTGAGTTCCGAGCGGTACTGCCCGGCGAAGGAGGTGTCCGCCTCGTCCTCGCCCACGGCGCTGGAGCGCACGGCCAGGCGCAGGTCCGGCCCGTGGGCGCGGGCCAGACCGGCCAGGGCCTCGGTCATGGCCTGGCGCAGGGCGTGGGGCAGCGGGGCGGAGACGATGCGCTGCTGCAGGGCGGCGGACAGGGCGTACAGGCCGTCCAGCCCGTCCTCGGCCCGGGCCTGGGCCAGCCGCGCCAGCTCGTCGCGCAGCCCCTGGTGCGCCATGAAGGCCTCGAACCCGGCCACGGTGACCACGAAGCCCCCGGGCACGCGCACCCCCGCGAGGGTGCCCAGCTCCCCGAGCATGGCGGCCTTGGCCCCGGCGCGCGGGGTGTCGGCGGCGCGCAGGGCGCCCACGGGCAGCACCGGCGGGCCCGTGGCGGGCGGGCGGGCCGCTGCCAGCGCGGCCTCCAGGCGCCCGGCGATGTCGCCGTGGCGCTCCAGCAGGGCCTCGTATTTTCCGGGGGCCAGGGCGCACAGGGCCTGGGCCATGCGCAGGACATCGGTGCTCGCAGAGGTGCAGCTGGCGCGCACGAAGTCCATGCCGAAGGGCCGGGGCCCGGCCAGGGCCTCCTCCATGGCGCCCATGGTGGCCAGGGCGCGGTTGTTGGCGGCCAGCAGCATGCGGAAGTTCAGGCAGCGCTCGCGGTGGGCCTGAAGCAGGGCCGCCTCGCGTGCGGGGTCCGGCGCGTCGCCGAAGAGCCCGGCCAGGGTGCGCAGCAGACGGCGCAGCGCGCCCATGGCCCTGCCTACTCCCGCCCTGCGCGCAGGCGGCTGCGGTGGCAGGCGTCCTGCACGCGGAACAGGAATTCGTTGATGGGCACGGGCTTGAGCAGGTAGTCGAAGGCCCCCAGCTCCAGGCCCTTGCGCGCGGACTCCACGCTGGCGTGGCCGGTGAGCAGCAGGACCTCGGCCCGGTGGTCCACGGAGCGCAGCCGCTCCAGAACCTCGATGCCGTCCATGCCGGGCATGCGCACGTCGAGCACGATAACGTCGAAACGCTGGCTGGCGGCCAGCTCCAAGGCTTCATCTCCGGTGGCGGCAACGGTCAGTTCCACGTTGCGCCGCGACAGGCGCTTGCGCATCAGGTCCAGGAACTCGGTCTCGTCGTCCACCAGAAGCAGTCGTATGGCGCTCATGGGCTCCTCCTCGGGTGCGGGCCGGGCCCGGCGTCCGGTTCTGGCCCGTGCGCCGGGCCATGGCCCGGAGGTGTCTTCTGCAAGGCCACGGAGCAAGCCATGTTCCAGAAGCGTTGCGGGAGTGGAGTTCTAATATGCTGGTTTACAATGGATAAATCAAGAAAAACCGAGCAATTTCACGCAAGGGCCCCGGCATCGCGCAACGCGGCCCCCTGGCGCCCGGGCCGGACCCGCCCGGAGGGCGCCCGGGCGCAGGGGCGGCGGGCTCGGGACGCCCTGGCCCAGGTCAGAACGGCCAGGGTGCAGGCGGGCGACCCTGGGGCTTGGGCGAGGCGCTGGAGCGGGCGGCGCAGGTCGAGGGCGCCGCGCTGCGGCGGTGCAGGCCGGGTCGCCCAGGGCCCTGGGCCGGGACGCGCCGTCCAGGATCAGGACGCGTCGGCGCAGGCAAAAACGCCCTGGCGCAGGGCCGGGATGCGCCGGGCGCGAGGCCAGGATGCCCTGGCGCAGGGCCCGACGCCCGGGCGCCTTCGGGCGCGGGGTCAGCGGCCCTGGGTCCGCAGGGCCAGCACGGCGGTGGCGATTTCGTGGGCCAGGGTGCCCAGGGCGCGGCTGTGGGCGGCCACCAGGGCGGCGTGGTCCGCGCCGGGCACGGGCTCTCGCACGGCGGTCCTGCGCACGACCTCGGCCCGCGCGGCCCCGCGCGGGATGACGCCCCAGGTCGCCTCCAGCACCACCTCGCCGCCGGGGGCGCCGTCCAGCCGGACCAGGGTCACCGGCACGCGGTAGTCGGGGTCGATGAAGCCCTCCCAGGGGTGGGCGACCACGCGCTGGGAGTCCAGCAGCACCCCGAGGTTGCGGGTCAGGGTCGCCAGCACGGCGTCTTCCATGGGCCCGGCCCAGCGGTGGAATTCCTCCAGATGCAGGCTCTGGTCCGACTCGCGGATCACCAGCTGCGGGCGGTCGATGACCCGGGGAATGTCCAGCGGCCCGACACCCACGGACGGGCCCGGCCCGAGCTCCAGGGCCCCCGGGGCCGTGGGCGCCAGGGTGTAGAAGGCCGTGGGCGGCACGGCGCTCCGGCAGCCGGGCAGGGCGGCCAGGGCGCCCAGGGCCAGCAGCAGGGCCAGGGCCGTGGGCAGGGCGTTGCGGGAGCGCATCACGGGGCCTCCTTGCCGTAGAGCAGCACGTCGGGCTGGCGTTCGAGGGTTTCGGAGAGCACGCGCAGGGAGCGGGCCGCGTCGCCCAGCTCGCGCAGGAGCTTGCGCAGGTCCGTGCGCAGGGCCGCGTCGGGGGCCATGGCGGCCTCGGCCTCGCGCAGGGTGCCGGTGGCCTGCTCCAGGGTCCGGCTGATGCCGGGCAGGATGTCCAGGTCGCGCACGGTGCCCATGAGCTGGCGCATCTGCTCCAAAGTGGTGCGGATGGAACCCATGGTGGCGCGCAGCTCCTGGGAGATATCGCCCATGGGCACCTCTTCCAGCCGGGCCATGACGCGCTGGGCGCTGGCCAGCAGGCCGCCCAGGGGCGAGGGCGCCGTGGGCAGCTCGGGCAGCGGCCCGGAGTCCTTGATGCGGGCCGGGGGCATGCCGGGGTACAGGTCCAGGTCCACGTAGGTCTGCCCGGTGAGCAGGTTGCCGGGCTTGAGCTGGGCGCGCATGCCCATCTCCACCAGGGTGCGTACCAGGGTGTCGCGCGCGCCGTTCCTGTCGCGCAGGGTGAAGCGCTCGGGCTCGATCTCGATGGTCACGGGGATGCGCGCCGTCCGGCGCTTGGTGTCCATCTCCAGGCGCATGTCCACCACGTGGCCGATGAGCATGCCCCGGAATTCCACGGGGGCGCCCAGGCCCAGCCCGCGCACGGATTCGTCGAAATGCAGGACGTAGCGCTCGCGGTAGTCGAAGACCCGCTCGAAGCCGCGTTCGCGCGAGGGGTGCAGGGTGAACAGCGCGCCCGGCGGGGCGGGCTCGGCCACCTCGTCGGCCCCGGGGCTGTCGAAGGCCACGCCCCCCAGCAGCAGGGAGACCAGGGATTCGGTCTGCATGCGCACGCCCCGGGCGTCCACGCGCAGGTCCAGGCCCGAGGCGTTCCAGAACCGGGTGTTGCGGCGCACGCGCTCGTGGTGCGGGGCCTGCACGAAGACCTTGATCTCCACCTGGTCGTTCTTCTTCAGCTCGTAGCCCACCACCTGGCCGACCTTGATCTTGCGGAAATAGACCGGCGAGCCGATGTCCAGCGAGCCCAGGCTCTGGGCGCGCAGCAGGAAGTGGCTGCCGTTGGCGTCGTCGGTGATCACCGGGGGGGTGCGCAGGGCGGTGAACTCCGTGGTCAGCTTGCCCCTCTTGGACGGCCAGACGCCGATGTACGCGCCCGAGAACAGCGTGTTCAGGCCCGAGACCTCGCTGGGGGTGATGCGCGCGCGCACCATCCAGAACTGCGTTTCCTCGCGCAGGTAGCGCTCCATATTGTCCACCATGCGCGCCGTGACCACCACGTGCTCCAGGTCGTCGGCGAAGCGGACGTTCTCCACCTGCCCGACCTCGACGTCCTTGAACTTGATCATGGTCTTGCCCGGCACGACGCCCTCGGCGTTTTCCATGGTGATGGTGATCAGCGTTCCCTGGGACTTCAGGGCGTCGAAGGCCATCCAGGCCGCGGCCACCGCCGCCACCAGGGGGATGAGCCAGACGATGGACAGCATCCGCCTGCGGCGCACGCGCGCCAGGGGCAGGGCCGTGAAATCCGGGCCGGGCCCGGGGGCGTCGCCGTCGGGGCGGGGGTCGGTGGACGGTTCGGTCATGGTGTGGCGTCGCTCCTTTGGTCCCATATCAGGCGGGGGTCGAAGCTTCTGGCCGCGAACATGGTCAGCACCACCACGGCGGCGAAGAACACGGCGCCCTGCTCGGCCTCGACGATGGCCAGGGCCTGCAGGCGCACCAGGGCGACCAGGATGGTCACCACGTACACATCGACCATGGACCAGCGGCCCACGGCCTCGGTGAGGCGGTACAGCCGCGCGCGGTCGAGCCTGCGCCAGTCGCCGCCCTGGCGCGAGGTCACCAGCAGCAGCACCAGGATCACGATCTTGAGCACCGGCACCACCACGCTGGCGAAGAAGACGATGGCCGCCAGGGGCCACATGCCCGTGGTCAGCAGGTAGTAGACCCCGGAGAGCACGGTGTCCTTGCGCGCCCCGCCGAAGGTCGTGGTCGTGGTCATGATCGGCAGGGCCATGGCCGGGACGTAGAAGATCATGGCCGTGATCAGATAGGCCCAGGTGCGCCCCAGGCTGTCGGGCTTGCGGCTGTGCAGGGCGGCGCCGCAGCGCGGGCAGGCCGCGTGCTCCATGGCCTCGGCCCCCCCGGCGGGCGGGCGCACCAGCAGGTGGCAGCTGTGGCAGCTCACGAGCCCGGCGCGGGCGGCGGTCAGCGCGGCGTCCATCAGCGGACCCCCAGCCGGTCCCAGACCGCGCGCGGGTCCAGGCTGGCGGTGATGCCCGCCAGCACCAGCACCAGGAACCCGAAGGCATACAGCGCCGTGCCGACGATGATCTCGGCCATGGACGAGAGCTTGACCATGGCCACCAGCAGGCCCAGCAGGAAGACTTCCATCATGGCCCAGGGTTGCAGGGCCAGCACCACGCGGAAGGCCCGGGCCGCAAAGGGCGCGCGCCACCCCAGGCGCAGGGGCACCAGCAGATAGCCCAGCAGCAGCAGCTTGAGCAGCGGCGCCGCCGCGCTGGTCAGCACCACCAGCGCGGCCAGCCCGGCCATGCCCTGGTCCGCCAGGCGCAGCGCGCCGGAGAGCAGGGTGGCGGGCTGCACGTTGGTGTCGATGCGCATGGTCAGCAGCGGGAAGGCGTTGGCCAGCACGAAGAGGATCAGCCCGGCCAGGGTCAGGGCCAGGACCTGGTCCAGCCCGGTGTCGCCCTGGCGGTAGAGCACGGCCCCGCAACGCGCGCAGCGCGCCACCCCGCCCCGGGGCAGGGGCACGGTGCGTTGCAGCAGGTCGCACTCGTGGCAGGCGATGGTCGCGGCGTGCATGGTCTCGCCCCGGCGGGTTCCCCCCGCCGGGGGCCGGGGGGCGCGCCCTGCCCGGGGCCCCGGGCGCGTGCCCAGTATAAACACGAGTCGCGAAGCAATGTAAAGGGGCGCGCCGCCCCGGAGGCGCGGGCCCTGGGGGTGCGGCAGCCGCAGCCGGAGGCGGGGGGCGGGGATTTTCGTCCGTCCTCCGGGCGGTGCCTACGGCTCCAGCATCCGCCGGGCGCCTGCGGCCAGGGCCGCGCTCAGGCCGTCCAGCAGCGGCGAGCGCAGGTTCCAGCGGTGCCAGTAGAGCGCCACGGGCACCTCGGTGCGCGCGTCCACGCAGACCAGCCGCCCGGCGGCCAGGGCGCCCGCGGCCTGGATGAAGGGCGTCATGCCGCAAGCCAGCCCGGCCTCGGCCAGGGCCATGAACTGCCCGGGCGCGGGCACGAAATGCACGGGGTAGTCCCGGGGCGGGTCGGCGAACAGGCGGGCCAGGACCAGGTCGTGCAGGTCGTCGGCGCGGTTGAAGCGCACCGCCGGGGCCAGGGCCGCCGCCTCGCGGGTCAGCCCCCGGGGGAACCAGCGCCGCGCGAAGTCCGGCGTGGCCAAAAGTCCGTAGCGCATCACCCCCAGCCGCGTGGCCGTGCAGCCCTGCATGGGCGTGGGCCGCGCGCTCACGCAGCCCATGACCTCGCCGCGCGCCAGCAGCCGGTGCGTGCGCTCCTGGTCGTCCACGGCCAGGTCCAGCAGCGCGTCGCGCTGGCGCACGAAGTCCGTCACCGCGTCCATGAACCAGAAGTCCAGGCTGTCGGCGTTGACCCCGATGCGCAGCACGGGCCGCCCGCCCGGGGCCGCCGGGTCCAGCTCCGCCGCCAGGTCCTCCTCCAGGCGGCGCACCTGCAGGCAGTGGCGGATCAGGCGCTGGCCGTCGGGCGTGGGCCGGGGCGGGGCGGAGCGCGTGAGCAGGATGCGCCCGGTGCGCTCCTCCAGCAGCCGCACCCGCTGCGACACGGCGGACTGCGTCAGGCACAGGGCCCGCGCCGCGCGCTCGAACCCGCCCTCCTGGACCACCGCGGCCAGGGCCTCCAGCAGCTTGTAGTCGTGCATGCCCGGATATTAGCAGCGCTAATGAAAAAGTAAAACAATCAGTTTCACAGCGGGGCGGCGCCGGGCTACAAGGGGCGCTCCATCCGGCGGGAAACCAGCGCACCAGGAGGCGTTCCATGCTTGCAGTGTTCATCCAGGGATTCGGGGTCGGCGCGGGGCTCATCGTGGCCATCGGCGCGCAGAACGCCTTTGTCCTGACCCAGAGCGTGCGCCGCAATCACGCCTTCGCCGTGGCCCTGCTGTGCAGCCTGTGCGACGCGCTGCTCATCGGGGCCGGGGTCGCGGGGCTGGGCGCCGCCGTGGCCGCCAGCCCGGCCCTGGGCCGCATCGCCGCCTGGGGCGGGGCCGCCTTCCTGTTCTGGTACGGCCTGGGGGCGCTGCGCTCCCTGCTGCGCGGCGGGCAGCTCGACCCCGCCGCCCAGCCCACGGCCAGCCTGCGAACCACCCTGGCCACCACCCTGGCCGTGACCCTGCTCAACCCCCATGTCTACCTGGACACCGTGGTCCTGCTCGGCAGCCTGAGCGGGCAGTTTCCCGGCACGGGGCGCTACCTCTTCGGCGCGGGCGCGGCCAGCGCCTCCCTGGCCTGGTTCCTGACCCTGGGCCTGGGCGGGCGGCTTCTGGCCCCGGCCTTCACCCGCCCGGCGGCCTGGCGCGTGCTCGACGCCCTGGTCTGCGCCACCATGTGGGCCATCGGCGCGGGCATGGTCGGGCGGGCCCTGGCCTAGCCCGTGGCGGGCCCGCCCCAGCGGGCCGCCAGCCCGTGGCGCCCTGCGCGCTGCGCAAAAAATCCAGGCCCACGCGGCTGTCCGATCCGCGTGGGCCTGGATTTTTTTGCGCCGCCAGCGCACCCGCCCGGCAGGCCCGGGAACAGGACTGCCGCGGCAGGCAGCTAGGCGCGGGCCCGTTTCCCGGCACGGGGGGCCCACTGGCTGAAGAGCACCCCGGCCAGCACCGCCCCGGCGGCCAGCATCTGGACCGGGCTCAGGGCCTCGCCCAGGGCCACCCAGCCCAGGATCACGGCCACCACGGGCACGAGGTTGATGGGCGCGGCGCCCCGGGCGGCGGGCAGGCGGCTGATGCCGTAGTTGTAGAGCCCGAAGGCCCCCAGGGTCACGCCCACGCCCAGAAAGGCCAGCCCGCCGATGTGCGCGGCGGACAAGTGCGGCGCCGCCTTCAGCAGCCCGGGCAGCCCGGGCAGGAAGAACACCAGCCCCGCGAAGGTCTGCATGGCCGTGAGCGTCCACGAGCCGAAGCGGCCCGACAGGCGCTTGAGCATGATCATCGACCCGGCGGCGCAGAGCATGGCCAGCAGTTCCAGGATGTTGCCCAGCAGCGGGTTGGGGGCCTTGGCGTCCGGCGCGCCCGCCAGGGTCAGCCAGCAGACCCCGGCCATGGAGAGCACCAGCCCGGCCAGGGTGCGCCGGGTCAGCGGCTCGCCCAGCACCATGCGCGCCCCCAGGGCCACCAGCAGCGGCACCGAGGCCGAGATGACCCCGGCCTGGGACGAGGTGGTCAGGGTCAGGGCGTTGGATTCCAGCAGGAAATAGGCGCAGGGCATGAACAGCACGAAGAGCCCGAGCCATTTCCAGTCGCCCTTGCGGTAGCCCGCCAGGGACAGCCGGGGCAGGAAAAAGGCCACGGCCAGGCAGGCCCCGGCCTGGCGGGCCAGCATCAGCGATTCGGGCGGCAGCACGGCCAGCAGGGTCTTCATGGCCGAGAACGATGCGCCCCACAGGACCACGGCGGCCAGGATGGCCAGGGTGGGCAGCAGGGTGCCGGGAACCGGGGGCGCGGCGGCCTCAAGGGTCTGGGTGCTCGTGGTGTCCATGGGTCGGGATTCCTCCGGGGTCAAGGCAGGCAGCGTACCCCGGGGCCGGGCCGGGCGTATTGCAGGAAATTGCACGGGGCGCGGGGTCAGGTGGCGGCGTACTGGCCGGGGGTGGCCCCCGTGAACTGGCGGAAGCGGTTGGCGAAATGGGCCTGGTCGGCGAAGCCGCAGTCCTGGGCCACGTCGGCCAGGGGGCGGCCCGCGCGCAGCAGGGCCTTGGCGCGTGTGATGCGCAGCTGGGTGCGGTAGACGTGGGGCGGCAGGCCCGTGGCCCGCTTGAACACGCGCAGCAGATAGTAGCGCGACAGCCCGGCGGCCCCGGCCAGATCGTCCAGGGTCAGGGGCGCGGCGAGGTCCGCCGCCAGCAGCTCGCGCAGGGTACGCACGGCGCGGGGCTCCTGCCCGCCCGCCGCGCAGGCGGCGCGCACCTGGGCGTGGCCCAGCAGCAGCGCGCCCAGGGCGGTGTACAGGGCCGACTGGCGGGCCAGGGGTTCGCGGGCGGCGGGCGCCACGGCGGCCAACCGCTGGAGCCCGCCCCAGGCGTCGGGGTCGCGGGCCACCAGGCGGGTGAACTCGGGCCAGCCGCCCGGGCGCTGGGCCACGTCCTGCGCGGCGGCGCGCATGAGGCCCTCGTCCACGTAGAACATGCGGTAGGTGATGGGCGCGCCCCCGGGCCAGCCGCCGGTATGCACCTGGCCGGGGTTGATGAGCGCCAGGCCCCCGGTCTGCACGCAGGTGGCCTCGTCGCCCCGTTGCAGGCAGTAGCTCGAGCCGCGTTCCATGCAGCCGATGGCGTAGTAGTCGTGGCTGTGGCGCGGGAAGACGTGGGCGCTGTCGCTGATGAGTCCCAGCTCCAGGCCCGCGAGGTCGGCATGGCGCCAGAAGGTGACGGTGTGGGCGGCTTTCACGGCAAGCTTCCTTGGCCCCCCGTGTGTACACCCGCCGCGGGTCGTTGTCTTGAAGGAAATTGCCCTGCGTCCCGGCCGGGCGCGGGGGCCGGGGCAGCGCCCCGCCAGCGCGGAGCTATTCGGGGTTCAGGGGCAGGCGGAACTGGTAGACGTCATCGTCGTAGTTCTTTTTGACCTCGAAGCCCAGGCGTTCGGCCAGGGTGGCCATGCCCTTGTTTTCGAGCAGCGCCTCGCCGATCATGAAGCGGGTGCCCCGGGCGCGGGCGTAGCGGATGAGCTTGTCCATGAGGATGCGGCCCAGGCCTTTGCGCTTGAGGTCGGAGCGGATGACGATGGCGAATTCGGTGGCGGAGTTGTCGGGCTTGGTCATGCCGCGCACCACGCCGAGGGTCTCGGTCTGGCCGGGGGCGTCGGGTTTCTCGGCGGTGGCGATGAAGGCCATTTCGCGGTCGTAGTCGATCTGGGTCAGGCGGATCATTTCCGAGCGCGGCAGCTCGCGCACCAAGCCGAAGAAGCGGTAGCGGATGTCGTCGATGGACAGCCGGGAGAGGAATTCCCAGTGGGCGGGCTCGTCCTCGGGGCGGATGGGCCGCAGGGTCACGCGTGTGCCGTCGGGCAGCACCACGCACTCCTCCAGCTCGCGCGGGTAGGGGCGGATGGCCAGGCGCGCCCCGGGCTCGCCCTGGGCCGGGGCGATGGTGATTTCGGCGTCCAGGGCCAGCACGCCGTCCTGGTCCACGAACAGGGGGTTGATGGCCAGGGTCTGGACCTCGGGGATGTCGATGATGATGTGCGAGACCTTGACCAGGGTCAGGCACAGGGCGTCGAGGTCGGCCCCGGGCTGGTCGCGGTTTCCGGCCAGCAGGTGCGAGACGGCGGTGCGCGAGATGAGTTCGCGGGCCAGGGCCATGTTCAGCGGCGGCAGGGCCATGGCCTCGTCGCGCAGGATTTCGGTGTCCGCGCCGCCCTGGCCGAAGTGGATGTAGGGGCCGAACACGGGGTCGGTGCTCGCGCGCACGAAGACTTCGCGGGCCCGGGGGCGGCGGCCCATGCGCTGGACGATGTAGCCCGCCACGCGGCAGTCGGGGTGCGCCTCGGCCACGCGTTCGGCCACGGCGGCGGAGGCCTCGCGCACGGCCTCGGGGGAGTCCAGGTCCAGGGCGACGCCGCCCGCGCGGGTCTTGCAGAAGGAGTCGGGCGAGAGCACCTTGAGGGCCACGGGGAAGCCCATTTCGCGGGCGGCGGCCTCGGCGGCCTCGGGGCTGCCCGACAGGCGCGTTTCGACCACGGGCACGGCGTAGCTGTCCAGCACGTCCATGGCCTCGGGCACGGTCAGGGTGCTGCGGCCCGATTCCAGGGCGTTTTCCACCACCATGCGCGCGGTGGAGGTGTCGGGCATGAACTCCGTGGGCAGCGAGGCCGGGGTCTGCATGAGCATGTCCTGGTTGCGCCCGTAGTGCACCAGGTTCAGGAAGGCGCGCACGGCCTTGTCGGGCGTCCAGTAGGTGGAGATGCCCGCCTCGTTGAGGATTTCGCGGCCCTTCTGGGAGTGCTCGCCGCCGATCCACGAGGCCAGCACGGTGCGCTTGGCGCGCCGGGCGGCCCCGGCCACGGCGCGGGCCACATCCTGGCCGTCCACCAGGGGCGAGGGCACGTTGAGCACGAGCACGGCGTCCACGCCCTCGGCCTTGAGCAGGATCTTCAGGGCCTCGGCGTAGCGCTCGGGGCTGGCGTGGGCGGTGATGTTCACGGGGTTTTCGGCGTCGAGGAAGGCCTTGGCCGGGCCGCCGGGCTCGCCCGCCAGCAGGTCCATGAGCGCGGTGCGTGTTTCTTCCGTGAGCCGGGCCAGGGTGCCGCCGCCGCCGATGAGCATGTCCTGCACGAGGATGCCCGGGCTGCGGCCGTTGGAGAGGATGGCCAGGCGTTCGCCCTTGAGGGGCCGGGCGCGCACGATGGTTTCCACGGCGTCGAAGAGCGAGTCGATGTCGCCCACGCGCAGCATGCCCGAGCGGCGGAAGGCCGCGTCGTACACGGCGTCCAGGCCCTGGGGGCGGCGCGAGTAGCGCCCCAGCAGCTCGGCGGCCTCGGGGGTGCGCCCGCCCTTGATGACCAGCAGCGGCTTGTTGCGCGCCGTGGCCCTGGCGGCGGACATGAACTTGCGCGCGTTGCCGATCTCCTCCACATAGAGCATCACGGCCCGGGTGTTGGGGTCGGCGTTGAGCCAGTCGAGCAGGTCGCCGAAGCCGAAGTCGAGCTTGCGGCCCAGGGAGATGAAGTGCGAGAAGCCGATGTTGCGGCTGCCCGCCCAGTCGAGCACCGAGGTGAACAGCGAGTCGGACTCGGTGACAAAGGCCACGCGTCCGCTTTCGGCGCCGGTGTGGGCCAGGCTGGCGTTGATGCCCGTGGCCGGGGAGAGGAAGCCGATGCTCTCGGGGCCCAGAAAGCGCAGGTCCGTGCGCCGGGCGGCGGAGAGGATGGCGCCTTCGAGCATGGCGCGCACGTCGGCGGGCAGGTCGGCGAAGCCGTTGCCGATGATCACCGCCCCGGCGGTGCCGCGCCGCCCGAGCTGGAGCACGTAGTCGGGCACGGTTTCGGGCTCGGAGCAGATGAGCGCGAGGTCGGGGGTCAGCGGCAGGGTGTCGATTTCGCGGTACACGGGCAGGCCGAAGCACGACGAGAGCGTTTCGTGCACGGGGATGACCGGGCCGATGAACTTGCTGGCCAGCAGGTTGCGCATGAGCACGGCGCCGGGGTGCCCGGGTTCTTCGGTGGCGCCGATGACGGCCACGGAGTTGGGCCGGAACATGGTGTTGAGGTTGTCCAGATTCATGCGCGGGTCTGCTCCGGGGTGCTGGCGCCGTCTGCGTTGCGGGCCGGGGTGGCCGCCCACAGGCTTCCTTTGACCGAAAAACGGGCTGCGGGCAAGGGCGGGCGTGTGCGAATTTTCACGCATCCGCTCATACCACGAAATCATGCCGTTTACCAAAAAATAGTGCCCGCTGGAATTTGCATCCCCTAGGGAAGCGTGTAGGCACGAAACAGGAGCGCGGGTGCGCGCCGGTCCGGGCCGCATCCGTTCAAAGGACAACCAAGGGAGCAGCCGATGAGCCAGCAGAAGATCGAAAGCATGATGCACGAGACGCGTCTTTTCCAGCCCCCGGCGGAGCACCGGGACCAGGCCCACGTGAAGACCATGCAGCAGTACCAGGAGCTGTACCGCCGCTCCATGGACGACCCCGAGGGCTTCTGGGCCCAGCGCGCCGACGAGCTGGTCTCCTGGTTCCGCAAGCCAACGCGGATCATGGAGTGCGACCTGCACAAGCCCGAGGTGCGCTGGTTTGCCGACGGCACCCTGAACATGTCCTACAACTGCCTGGACCGCCACCTGGAGAACGGGCGGCGCAACAAGGCGGCCATCATCTGGCAGGGCGAGCCCGACGGGGACGTGAAGGTCTACACCTACCAGATGCTGCACACCGAGGTGAACCGCTTCGCCGCCGTGCTGAAGAAAATGGGCGTGCGCCGGGGCGACTGCGTGTCGCTGTACCTGCCGATGATCCCCGAGCTGGCCATCGCCATGCTGGCCTGCTCGCGCATCGGGGCCATGCATTCCATCGTCTTTGCCGGGTTCTCGGCCATGAGCCTGCAAAACCGCGTGCAGGACTGCGAGGCCAAGGTGCTGGTCACTGCCGACGCCGTGCTGCGCGCCGGGCGGACCATCCCCCTCAAGCCCAACGCGGACGAGGCCCTGGCGGCCTGCCCCAGCGTGCAGAAATGTGTGGTGGTGCGCCGCGCGGGCAACGCCGTGACCATGGCCGAGGGCCGCGACGTGTGGTGGCACGAGGAAATGGCCGCCCCCGACGTGCAGGGCTTCGTGCAGCCCGAGGAAATGGGCGCCGAGGACACGCTGTTCATCCTCTACACCTCGGGCTCCACGGGCAAGCCCAAGGGCGTTGTGCACACCACCGGCGGCTACCTGACCTATGTGGCCTCGACCATGCAGTACGTCTTCGACCTGCACGACGACGACGTGTACTGGTGCACCGCGGACATCGGCTGGGTCACGGGGCACAGCTACATCGTCTACGGGCCTCTGGCCCTGGGCGGCACCTCGCTGATGTTCGAGGGCGTGCCCAGCTACCCGGGGCCGGACCGCTTCTGGCAGGTGGTGGAGAAGTTCAAGGTCAACATCTTCTACACCGCGCCCACGGTCATTCGCGCGCTGATGCGCGAGGGCGTGGACTGGACCACCAGGCGCGACCTCTCCAGCCTGCGCATCCTGGGCTCGGTGGGCGAGCCCATCAACCCCGAGGCCTGGATGTGGTACCACGAGCACATCGGCAAGAGCCGCCTGCCCATCGTGGACACCTGGTGGCAGACCGAGACCGGGGGCATCCTCGTTTCGGCCATGCCCTACGTCACGCCCCTCAAGCCCGGGTCGGCGACCCTGCCCCTGCCGGGGGTGGACGCCGCCGTGGTGGACGCCGAGGGCGTCGAGGTGCCCCCGGGTTCGGGCGGCAACCTGGTCATCCGCAGGCCCTGGCCGGGGATGCTGCGCGGGGTCTTCCGCAACCCCGACCGCTACAAGTCCACCTATTTCGAGCGTTTCCCGGGCATGTACGAGTCCGGCGACGGCGCCCGGCGCGACGAGGACGGCTACCTCTGGGTCATGGGCCGACTGGACGACGTGATCAACGTCTCGGGCCACCGCATGGGCACCGCCGAGATCGAGTCGGCCCTGGTGGCGCACCCCAAGGTGGCCGAGGCCGCCGTGGTGGGCATGCCCCACGACATCAAGGGCGAGTCCATCTACGCCTATGTGACCCTGTCCGCCGGGGTGGAGGAGTCGCCCGAGCTGGTGGCCGAGCTGCGCGGCTGGGTGCGCAAGGAGATCGGGCCCATCGCCTCGCCCGAGGTCATCCAGTTCGCCGACGGCCTGCCCAAGACCCGCTCGGGCAAGATCATGCGCCGCGTGCTGCGCAAGATCGCGGCGGGCATCTTCGACCAGTTCGGCGACACCTCGACCCTGGCCGACGCCACGGTCATCGACACCCTCATCGACGGCTACCACGAGATTCGCGGCAACTGAGCCGCACGGGCCAGCCCGCCATGCCGGGCCGGGGGGCGCATGCCCTCCGGCCCGGTTTGTTTTTGTGCGCCAGATGGCGGGTGCGATGCGTACAAATGTATCGACTGTGCGACATTATTCCGGTCCGCTCCGGCGGGGTGGGGCGGGGGAGGGCGGTCCGGCCGGCCCTGGATTGCGCGGAGTTTACGGCCCTGTGGCAATCCTGTGTCAGCGGGTGACCGGGTGCATTTGCCTCTTGCGCGGCGCCCAGAATCCTATACAGTTGCCGCAAAAAAGTGACACAAGTCACGGGCGGGGGACCATGGGCGGAGACACGGACAGGCTTGAGGAGCTCCAGGCGCGCATCGCCTGGGCCTACTACAAGGAGGGGCAGACCCAGGCCGGCATCGCCGAGCGCTACGGGCTGACCCGGGCCCGGGTCAACCGCCTGCTCCAGGAGGCCCGCGAGACGGGGCTGGTGCAGATCACCGTCAACTCGCGCCTGGCCTCGTGCGTGGAGCTGGAGTGGCGCCTGCAGGAGACCTTCGGCCTGGCCCGGGCCATGGTCGTTCCCACCCCGGCCCGCGAGCGCCAGCTCTACGAGGCCGTGGGCGAGGCCGCCGCCGCCTGGGTGGGCGAGCGGCTGCGCGACGGCCAGTCCCTGGGCCTGGGCTGGGGCAAGACCCTGGGCGCCAGCGTGGGCGCGCTGCCCCGCCGCCCCCAGGGCGACATCAGCGTGGTTTCGCTCTTCGGCGGGCTGCCCCACAGCCACACCACCAACCCCTACGACATCGCCTCGCGCTACGCGCGCAGGCTGGGCGCCGCGCGCTGCTACTACATCGCCGCGCCCATGTACACCGACTCCCCGGCCACCCGCGCCACCCTGGTGGGCCAGCCCATGTTCACCCGCGTCTACGAGCGCGCGGCGGAGGTGGACATGGCCCTGGTGGGCGTGGGCGACCTGACGGCGCGCTCCACCAACGTGGCCCTGGGCGCCCTGAGCCACGAGCAGTGGCACTCGCTGCTGGAAGCCGGGGCCGTGGGCGAGCTGTTCGGCCATTTCCTGGACGCGGCGGGCAATCCGGTGGACCATCCGCTGAACCGCTGCTTCACCGGCCCGTCCCTGGAGCGCCTGCGGGCCATCCCCATCATCATCGCCGCCTCGGGCGGCATGCAGAAGACGGCCATCCTGCGCGCCGTGCTCCTGGGCCGCTACCTCACCGTGCTGGCCACCGACGAGCAGACTGCCGCCGCCCTGCTGGACCACAGACCAACCGAGGAATCCACCGCATGACAGCATCTTCCCCCGCCCCGGAGATCCGGGGCGTCGGCATCAGCCTGCGCGGCATCACCAAGCGTTTCGGCGCGTTCGTGGCCGTTGACGACGTGTCCCTGGACATCGCCCCCGGCGAGTTCCTGGTCATCCTCGGCCCGTCGGGCTGCGGCAAGTCCACACTCCTGCGGCTGGTGGCCGGGCTGGAGCCCGTGACCTCGGGCACCATGCTCATGGGCGGGGCGGACATCACGGCCCTGCCGCCCGCCGACAGGCGGCTGTCCATGGTCTTCCAGTCCTACGCGCTGTTCCCGCATCTGCCGGTGCGCGAGAACATCGTCTTCGGCCTGCGCCTGCGCAAGCGCGACAAGCAGGAGATCGCCGAGCGGCTGGAAACGGCCTCGCGCCTGCTGGGCCTTGGCGAACTGCTGGACCGCAAGCCCTCGGAGCTGTCCGGCGGCCAGCAGCAGCGCGTGGCCCTGGGCCGGGCCATCGTCTCCAAGAAGCCCGTGTGCCTGATGGACGAGCCGCTCTCCAACCTCGACGCCAAGCTGCGCAACTCCATGCGCCGCGAGATCCACGCCCTGCAGCGCACCCTGGGCATCACCATGATCTACGTGACCCACGACCAGGTCGAGGCCATGACCATGGCCGACCGCGTGGCGCTGCTCGACGGCGGGCGGCTGGTGCAGCACGCCACCCCGGCGGAGCTGTACAACCGCCCGGGCACGGTGTTCGCCGCGCGCTTCATCGGTACCCCGCCCATGAACCTCGTGCCGCTGTACGAGGCCGAGGGCGGCGCGGCCCTGGAGCCGGGGGGCGCGGCGGTGCTGCCGGGCGTGCCGGGCCGGGGGCTGCTGCTGGGCATCCGCCCCGAGGACATCACCCTGACCCCCGGCGGGCTGCCCGCGCGGGTGGTGGACACGGAGTTCCTGGGGGCGGACCTGCTGGCGCGCTGTGCCCTGGCGGGCGGCGAGGTGCTGGTGCGCCTGCCGGGCAGCCGCACCCTGGAGGCGGGCGACGGGGTGGGGCTGGCGCTGGCGCCCCGAGCGATGCATTTTTTCGACGCTGCCAGCGGCCTGCGGCGCGACGACATCTCCTGCGGGGCCTGACCCGGGCCCCGCGAGCGGCAGAGGAAAAAACGCGCCCGCCGGGCGGCATCCGGCGGGCGCGTGGACGGTTTCTTCCAAAGGAAGCACACCGCAACATCCAAGGAGCGCTACCATGAAATCCGCATTCCGCAAAGCGGCCCTGGGGGCCCTGGTCCTGGCCATGGCCCTGTGCCTGCCGGGCATGGCCCCGGCCAAGGACATCGAGCTGACCATGTACTATCCCGTGGCCGTGGGCGGCCCCATCACCGGCATCGTGGACGGCATGATCGCCCAGTTCCAGGCCGAAAACCCCGGCATCAAGGTCAAGGCCGTGTACGCGGGCAACTACGACGACACGCGCGTCAAGGCCCTGGCGGCCCTCAAGGCGGGCGAGCCCGTGCAGCTCTCCGTGCTGTTCTCCATCGACGTGTTCGACCTGATGGACGAGGACGTGGTGGTGCCCTTCGACGAGCTGGCGACCAGCGACGCCGACCGCGCCTGGCTGGGCTCCTTCTACCCGGCGCTGATGCAGAACAGCGTGGTGGACGGCAAGACCTACGGCATCCCCTTCCAGCGCTCGACCATCGTCATGTACTACAACAAGGACGCCTTCCGCGAGGCGGGCCTGGACCCCGAGACCCCCCCGGCCACCTGGGACGAGATGGTCGAGATGGGCAAGAAGCTGACCAAGCGTGACGCCTCGGGCAAGGTGGAGCGCTGGGGCGTGAGCATTCCCTCCACGGGCTACCCCTACTGGATGTTCGGCGCCCTGGCCATGCAGAACGGCCAGGAGCTGATGAACGCCAAGGGCGACACGACCATGTTCGACGCCCCGGCCTGCGTGGAGGCCCTGCAGTTCTGGCGCGACCTGGGCGCCAAGCACCAGGTCATGGCCGAAGGCACCATCGACTGGGGCACCCTGCGCCAGAAGTTCCTGGAAGGCGCCACGGCCATGATGTGGCACACCACGGGCAACCTGACCCCGGTGCGCTCGGGCGCGAACTTCGACTTCGGCGTGGCCATGCTGCCCGCCGCCAAGCGCCGCGGCAGCCCCACCGGCGGCGGCAACTTCTACGTGTTCAAGCAGGCCAGCCCCGAGGAGCGCCAGGCGGCCCTGACCTTCATCAAGTGGATGACCGCCCCCGAGCGCACCGCCGCCTGGTCCATCGAGACCGGCTACGTCGCCACCCGGCCCGACGCCTACGAGTCCGAGGCGCTGCGCAAGTACGTGGCGGAGTTCCCGCCGGCCGCCGTGGCGCGCGACCAGTTCGAGTTCGCCACCGCCGAGTTCTCCACCCACGAGACCGCGCGGGTGAAGAAGTTCCTGGACGACGCCCTGCAGGCTGTGCTCACCGGCCAGAAGGAGCCCGCCCAGGCCCTGGCCGAGGCCCAGAAGGGCGCCGAGCGCGTGCTCAAGGCCTATCGCTAACGACGTAACCCGGGGCGGGGCGGAACCTTCCGCCTCGCCCCCTCCCGGGTGCCCATGACCTCCACGACCCCTTCGGCCACGACCCCCGCGACTCCTGCGGCCCCCCCGGCCCCGGCCCCCGCGCGGCGGCTGGCCCGGACCCCGCAGTGGCTCTACGGCTGGCTGCTGCTGTTGCCCTCGGCGGTGTTGCTGGTGGCGTTCACGCACTATCCCATCGTGCGCACCATCTACAACAGCTTCTTCAGCACCCCGCGCGGCAAGATTCCGGCGCGCTTCGTGGGCCTGGAGAACTACCAGGCCCTGCTGCACGACGATATTTTCATGCGCGTGCTGGGCAACAACTTCCTGTTCGCCCTGGGCACCATCCCGGCCAGCGTGGGCCTGGCGCTGCTCATGGCCGTGTGGGTCAACGGCACGCTGCCGGGCCGGGCCCTGGCGCGCACGAGCTTCTTCACGCCCACGGTGCTGCCCATGGTGGCCGTGGCCAACATCTGGCTGTTCTTCTACACCCCGCAGGTGGGCATCCTGGAAAAGCTGCTGGCGCCCTTCGGCATCCACGGCGTGAACTGGCTGGGCGACCCCTCCACGGTGCTGTGGTGTCTGGCGGTGATGGCCGTGTGGAAGGAGGCCGGGTTTTTCATGATCTTCTACCTCGCCGCGCTCCAGGGCGTGCCGCCGGACCTCACCGAGGCCGCGCGCATCGAGGGCGCCGGGCGGTGGTACTGCTTCCGGCGCATCACCTGGCCGTTGCTCATGCCCACGACCATCTTCGTGCTGCTCAACGCGACCATCAACTGCTTCAAGCTGGTGGACCACCTGTTCATCATGACCAAGGGCGGGCCGGACAACGCCTCCTCGCTCTTGCTCTACTACATCTACGAGACGGCCTTCGCCTACTGGGACACGGCCTACGCCAGCACGCTGACCGTGGTCCTGCTGGGGCTGCTGGCCCTGACGGCCCTGGCCCAGTTCCTGTATCTCGAACGCCGGGCGCACTACAGGTAGGCCGACCATGAACGACCGCATCACCCGCTTTCTCGAAACCCTGGCCTGCTGGACCCTGGCCATCCTGTGGGCCGGGCCGCTGCTCTTCGCCCTGTGGGCGGCCTTCCACGGCCCGGAATACCTGACGCGTCTGGACTTCACCGCGCCCCTGACCCTGGACAACTTCGCCCAGGCCTGGGCCACGGCGCCCTTCGCGCGCTACTACCTGAACACCGTGCTCTACACCCTGGGCACCCTGGCCGGGCAGTTCGTGCTGTGTACCCTGGCGGCCTACGCCTTCGCGCGGTTCCGCTTCCCGGGGCGCGACGTGGCCTTCATGCTCGTCCTGGTGCAGCTCATGATCATGCCCGACCAGCTCATCGTGGAAAACTACCAGATCATGAGCGCCCTGGGGCTGGTGGACACCATCACGGGCATCTCGCTGCCCTACGTGGCCTCAGCCTTCGGCATCTTCCTGCTGCGCCAGACCTTCAAGCAGGTGCCCGTGGAGCTGGAGGAGGCCGCCCTGGTGGAGGGCGCCAGCCGCCTGCAGGTGCTGACCAAGGTCTACATCCCCCTGGGGCGGCCCACCTACCTGGCCTACGGGCTGGTGTCGGTGTCCTACCACTGGAACAACTTCCTGTGGCCCATCGTCATCACCAACTCCGTGACCACCCGCCCGCTCACCGTGGGGCTGGCCATCTTCGGCGCCCCGGAGTCGGGGGTCCACTTCCCGATCATCTCTGCGGGCACGCTCATCGCCGTGGCCCCGCTGCTGCTGGCCTTCCTGCTCTTCCAGCGCCAGTTCGTGCAGAGCTTCATGCGCGCGGGCATCAAGTAGCCCGCTCGGCGGAGGGAGCGGGGCGTGCGCCCCGTTCCCTGCTCCCCGGGATCGCCGGAAGGCGCATCCCCCCGCCGCCCCGCCGTCCCCGCCCGCAACCCGCTGCGCCCCCGCGCGCCCTGGCCCGCCCGCCCTGCGGGCCGCATCGCCCCGCCACCCGCCCGGCAGCGCCCCTGCGGCCTGCCGCTGGCCGCGCTGCGGGGCGCTGCCGTTTTGCGCCAGGCCGCGCCGGACCGCGCCGGGGCTCGGGGGCCCGGTCCGGCCCGCCGGGCAGGCAGGCGCGGCGTACGCTTTGTTGCGGTCCCCCTCTTGACAGATAGGCGAAAACAGCCTAACAAGGCTATTCCCTTGCTTCCCGTCGCGGTGCTTTTTCGCGGGAAGAAAAGGAGTTTCTTCAGGCGTGCCCTGGGTTGGCTGGATAATCTAAGGCGTTTAACACCGAGACAGGAGGAGTGCTCATGCCCGGACGGGACAGCAGGAAGCAGACGGAACAGTTCTTTGCCAGCGTGTTCCAGACGGCGGACGCGCGCGAGGTGCGCAACCGCAGGGCGGCAGAGGGCCAGGCCTACGGTTCCCGGGAATGGTTCGCGGCCCTGCTCGACGAAAGCCCGGCGCCGTCCGCGCCCGCGTCTGCGCCGCAGGGCGGCGCCCTCGTGGCTTCGCGCGAGGGCGTGGCTCCGGTTGGGCCCGGGGCCGGAACGCTGCCCGGTGCCCCGGACGGGATCAGGGGGCTGGAGGCCGGGCAGGAGCCGGGCAAGGCCTCCGCTCCGAGCCGTCATATCGCCGAGGGGCCGGGCAGGGGCCAGGCCGCGCCGAATTCCAATGCTCCGGCAGACGCTTCGCAGGCCGCCGGGGCGGGAACGGATGCGGCAACCGGCGGCGGCGCCGCGAATCCGACGCCGGAGGGCCCGGCTGTTGCCCGCCAGGATTCCCCGGCCCGGGGCCAGGCCGCCCAGCCCAAAGGCAGCCAGGGCGCCCCCGGGAACCCGGAGCAGGCCGCAGCCGAGGCCGCACGGCAGCTTGCCGACGCCCGGCGCGTCTGGGCGAAATCGCTGGAAGGGACGTCCATTGACCGGGCGGCGATTGACTTGTGGGAGGGAAAACGCAAAGAACTGTATGTGCCCGTTGAAAATGGCGAAGGTGGGCGGAAAAGGCCCATTGCCAACAGCGGCGTGACCATCGGCGGGGGGCTCGACCTGGGCCAGCACAACGAACAGGACCTGCGCAAATACCGGCTGCCCGAGGACTTGCACCAGAAACTGCTGCCCGCCTTGGGCGTCAAGGGCGAGGCGGCCATCGAATTCGTCCAAAAGAACAAGATCGTCCTGACCGAGGCGGAAGAGGCAATCCTGGCTGAGGCCATGCACGCCAGGATCACCCAAGATACACGGGAGATATTTGATTCCCATTCGTCTAATAAAGCGGGCGTCAAATTTAATGAATTGCCTTCAGCGGCACAGACAGTATTGTATAGCATGAGATTGAATATGGGGAAAAAGGGTTTTTCTGATTCAAGGATAACTATAGAAGCAATTTCGAATGGGAATTATGGTGCAGCATCAAAAGAGTTGAATTCAAAAAATTGGATTAATGGTTTTGATAGACGGTCAAAAGAGGGGCAATGTTTGCTTGATAATCTGTAAATGATGTTGGAGTTGTAAAGCAAACAACGGGGGAGGCATGCGTCTTTGTTTTTGGGGAGTTGGAGTTGCTGCGATTCTCCTGACACTCCTGCCCGGGGCGGCCCGGGCGCAGATGCCGCCGGAGGTGGCTCGGGCCTTGGAGTCCGAGGCCAATTATGTGGCGTTCATGCAGGAATTTCGTGATGCCTTTCCCTTTTCCACTGGCCATAAGGCCTATACCTGCCGCCAGTATCTGGACCTCCGGCGGCGCCTGCCGGAGGCCTCGGTTGCCGACGAGGGATGGTATCTGGCCACGTTGCGCTGGAATGAATATGTGCAATGCAGCCTTGCGGACTTCCTGCACCGCGTGGCCCCGGCCCCACAGCCGTGCTATCGGCCTGACAACCTGGGGCAGGAGCTGTTCGAGCGCATGGAGGCCGGTCTGGTCACGGTGTTGGCTCCGGAAGGGCGACTGTACAAGGGGGGGGCAGGTGGGCAGGCAATGACTTTCGCCGAGTACCTCCGGGATTGGGAAGAGAATAAAGCTCCCAGTTGGATGGAGTCCGTGGAGTTTTCCATTCAAGCCGCAGGGTTTTCCTTCGTGGTGCAATGGGAGGGCATGCCGGGCCGCCGAGGGGAGGCCTGGGGGAAGCACGCCCTGGTGGCCGAGGTGGACGCCGATGGCAACGGTCAGTGTGATTGGGTCATGGGAGCAGTGGAAGATAATCTGGAGGATGCCTATGTCGGGCCAACCCAACGCTACTCTATCGTGCTCAACCCGGAGTCCGGGGGACTCATGAAAACCCGGAGGTTGTTCATGCCAAGCGAGAATCCGGCAGTTGATTTTATTCTTCCGGGCGCGCCCTGACCATGCCCGGCCATCCGCGAACCCCCTCCCGGAAGGTCCACATGCCCCGCGTTGCCCTGGCCCTTGCCTCGTTGCTGCTGGCCTCGCTGTTGCTGACGCTCCTGCCCGCAGCGGCCCGGGCGCAGATGCC
>NZ_JAEX01000016.1 GCF_000519125.1 Desulfocurvus vexinensis DSM 17965 | reverse complement strand
TCTCGCGCAGTGAGTTCGAGGTAATGGCTGAGCGCCTGGCTACCATCCGGGGCCGCTTCCTGCTCAGCCTCAACGACACCCCCGAGGTCCGCGCGACCTTCCAGGGCTTCCGCATCAAGGCCACCAAGACCACCTACACCGCCGCCCGTGAGGCCAACGCGATGGTCCGTGAAGTGTTCATCACCAACTACGAACCCCCGACCAACCAGCTCAACCTCTGCGACATCTAAAGACCGGGGCGGGAAGGCCGCCCCGGCTATCCAAAGATAAGTGGCGTGGAAAATCCAAAGATAAGTGGCGCGTTACACCAGGGCCCGCAGGGCCATGCGCACCACATGCAGGTTGCGCGCGGCCAGGCCCCGGTCCAGCAGCAGATGCGCGTGCCAGCCCCAGGTGTTGGCGTTGACGTAGAGCCGCCCGCCCGGGCGCAGCACGCGGGCCAGCTCCGCCGCTGCCCGGGCCATGTCGGTGAACATGAACGCCCCGTAGCAGAAGGCCGCGTCGAAGCAGGCGTCGGCGTAGGGCAGGCGCTCCAGGGGCGCGTAGCGGAAGTCGGTGTTGCCCAGGCCGTGGGCCCCGGCCAGGGCCCGGGCCACGCGCAGCAGCTCCGGGTCCAGGTCCACGCCCCAGGCCTCGGCGTTGAGCCCGGCCAGGGCCACGGTCCACTGGCCCATGCCGCAGGCCGCGTCCAGCACGCGCCCGTGGCCGCACAGGCCCAGCCCTTCCAGGCGGCGGCGGTAGTAGTCCAGGGTGCGCGGGGCGGTGAACTCGCCGCGCACGAAAAGCCTGTTGTAGTCCGACAGGCTGTCCCAGATTCCGGCGGGCAGGGTCCAGCCCGCCTGGCGGGCCAGCTCCAGGGTGTCGTCGCTCATGTCCAGATGTCCTCGGGTTTGCGCAGCGGGATGCTCACGCTGTGGCGGCCCCGGGCGTCGGGTCCGTTGCGGGTCACGGCCAGCTCGCGGCCCCGCAGGCGCAGGGTCGTCGTCGCGTCGGGTACGAAAATCGTCAGCCCCTGCAAGGCGGCCTGGGGGTCGCTGGCGTCCGCCCCCGGTCCGGGGTCCACGTCGAGCACCCCGGGCCCTGCGGGGCGCACCGTCACGCGGGCGATCATCTCCAGGTAGCGCAGCAGACGCGCCGTGCCCGCGACCCACAGCCGCCCGGCGTCGGCCTCGCGGGCCAGCTCGCGCAGGGGCTCCAGGGGCCGGGGGTCGCGCGCCAGGGCCGCCACCTCGGCGGCGTGGCAGCGCCCGGCCTGGCGCACGGCCACGCCCAGGTGCTGGTAGAGCACGGCCACGCCCCAGCCGGAGTACAACCGCCGCAAGCCCAGGCGCGCGAGCTGCTGGCCCATGTTGCCCAGGTTGGGCGCGTTCTCCCCGGTGCCCGCCACGCGGATGAAGCCGGTCATGGGCCCGCCGTCCTGAAGCGCCAGGGGCCGCAGCACCTCGCGGGGCGTGCGCCGCGCGGGGTCCACCAGGCCCAGCATGTCGCTGGCCAGGGTCCGCAGCCTGTTTTCCAGACCCCGGGGCGGGGTGCGGTCCACCTTGAGGCTGTCGGTCCAGACGAAGCGGCAGCCCGCCTGACGCAGCAGGTCGGCGTGCCAGGCCGGGTCGCCGGGCACGTCGCCGCGGTGGTAGGGCGCGTCGGCGCCGATGTTCTGGGTGTTGTGCTCGGTGCCGTGGTTGGTGAACACGTCCAGGGTCACGCCCTGGCGGGCCAGGGTTTCCAGGGCCCGGGCGGCATGGGCCCGGGTGCAGCCGCCGGTGAAGTCGAAGTCGCCGTAGGCGTGGTTGGTGTCGATCCACCCGGCCCGCAGGTACTCGCCCAGGCGCGCGGCGTGGGGCCCGGGCGGGGCGTCGGCAGCGGTCCCCTGGAAGTAGGAAAACGTGTAGGGGTGCGCGCTGTAGAAGAACAGGCTCGACGCCACCTCCAGCCCCAGGCCGGGGCCCAGGGGCGTGGGCCCGCGCGAGTTCATGAAGGCCATGAGCGCCTCGAACAGGGCAAACGAGGTGAACTCGATGTCGTTGGACAGGGCCACGGCGCCCAGGAAGGGATACGGGAGGGGCCGTACCAGGGGGTCGCGCGGACGGGCGCGCTGGTGCAGCCGGGGCCGCAGCCAGGCGGGCGGCCAGCGCCGGGCCGCAGGGCGCGCGGGCGCGCCGCTCACGCGCCCTCCGGAGCCGGGCCCTGGGCCTCGTCCGGGGCCGCGCCCGGCGCATCGTCCAGGGCCAGGATATCGGCGGGCACTTCGCGGCGGCGCAGGGCGCGCGCCGGGTTGCCCAGCACCAGGGTGCCCGGGGCCACGTCGGCGCCCACCACGGCGCCCAGGCCCACCTGGGCCCCGGCGCCGATGCGCACGCCCTCGGCCACCAGCGCCCCGGCGCCCAGGTGGGCATAGGGCCCGACCACCACGCCAGAAGTCAGGTTCACCGCCGAGGCCAGCAGCGCGCCCTGGCCCAGGCGGCAATGGCCGCCAATGACGCACTGCGGGCTGACGACCACGAAATCCCCGATCCGCGCCTCGTGGAAGACCACCACGTAGGGGTGGACCACGCAGCCCGCGCCCAGGCGCGCCCCCGCGTACAGCCGCGCCGAGGGGTGGACCAGGGACACGAAGCGCTCCGGCCCCAGGCCCAGCCCGTCCAGGATGGCCTTGCGGCGCAGCAGCGAGCGGTGGGAACCGATGCCGAAAACGAAACGGCAGTCGGGCAGCTCCCGGGCCAGGGCCAGGGGCCCCAGCACGGGCACGCCGTGCACCGCGCCCCCGGCCAGGGCCGGGTCGTCGTCCAGGGCCCCGGCCAGATTGAGCCCGGCCCCGGCGGCGTTCATGTCCGCCACCAGGGTCAGGTATTCCGCCAGCCCCCCGGCGCCGATGACCACGATGCGTTCCACGCCGCCCCCTACGCCGCCGCGCCGCAGCGCCCGGCGACCACCGCCACGGCGGCGTCCAGGCTGGTCATGCCCACCACGGCCTCGTCGTCCAGCAGCACGCCGAGGTCCTCTTCCAGGGCCATGACCAGATTCATGTGCCGGAAGGAATCCCAGGCCGGAACCGTGTCCGGGCTCTCGGCCCCGGTGAGGCCCCCGGGCTCCAGGCCCATGACCCGGGCGAAGGTCGCAAACACCTTGTCGCGCATCAGTCCTCCTGCGCGCCGCGCGGGCGCGCCTGCTCGTTTTCGTCGCCCAGGCCCAGGGGCTGCTCGGGGTAGAGATCGGCCTCGGTGAAGGCCTCGGCAAAGCTCCTGGGCCCGGCGCCCGGCTCCTGGCGGACCATGAAGCGGGCGATGAAGTCGCGATCCTCCCCGGCCAGGCAGCGCGGGTTGTGGTCGCGGAAGGCGCGCACCCGCCAGCCCCGGCGCAGGATGTCCGCCAGGGGTTCGCGCAGCACGTTGCCCAGGCTGATATGGATGAACGGGCAGGGCAGCACCTCGCCGTTCTCGGTCACGTACACCAGCCCGTTGACCGTGCGGCAGCCCCACTGCACGTCGAACAGCGGCCACAGGTCGCGGTGGATGCCGGGGTAGCGCCCGCGCATGGCTTCCAGAAAGCGCGCGTCATCCTCGGTGATGCACATGTCCGTGCGCCCGGCCCAGGCCCCGGCGGAGGTGGCCACCACCAAAAGCACGGTGAAGCCGTTGGCCTCGGCAAAGCAGACCAGCTCCTCCAGGCCCTGGCCGCGCACGTTCTGGCGGGTGACCACGGTGTTCAGGTTAGCCTGCATCCCGGCGTCGCGCGCCGCGAACAGCGCCCGGCGCGCGCGCTCCCACGAGCCCGGGCGGCGGCGGAAGGCGTCGTGCTCGGCGGGGTCGGCGCTGTCGATGCTCACCGAAATCTTGTCCACCCCCAGCTCGGCCAGCTGCGCCGCGCGCTCCTGGGTCATGAGCCAGCCGTTGGTGGTGATCATGATGTGGAAGCGCTGCGGCCCGATGGCCGCCAGCACCTGGTCCAGGTCCGGCCAGGTCAGGGGTTCGCCGCCCTGCAGGTGCCACTGCCACACGCCCAGGGCGTGGGCCTGGTCCGCCAGCCGGGCCACGTCGTCCAGGGTCAACCGGGGCGCGTCCGTGGCCAGATAGCGCGAAAAGCAGTGCTCGCAGCGGAAGTTGCAGCGGTTGTCGTAGTTCAGCTCCAGCAGTTGCAGGCCGTAGCGCCCGGCCTGCACCCGGCGGCGGAAGGCCAGCATCTTGCGCATCACGGCGGGCTTGGCCATCAGGGTCTTTCTGCCTTGGGCGGCCATGGGCGTCACTCCCCGGCCCGGCGCAGGGCGTAGACCACGTTGTCGGCGTCCACGCGCAGCAGGCGGTAGTCGTGGGGCACCACCGTGCGCCCCTCCACGGCCAGGCCCAGCTCGCGGGCCCGGACCTCGAAGGCGGCGGGGTCGGTGAAGTTCCACAGGTGGTCGAACTGGGGCACGTTGCGCGCCGTGGTGGCCACCAGCAGCCCCCCCGGGGCCAGGGCCCCGGCCAGGGCCGCCAGGGCCGCGTCCGGCTGCGCGAAGTGCTCCAGCACCTCCACGGCCAGCACGCAGCCGAAGCGCCCGCGCACCCCGCCCCCCCCGGGGGCCAGCAGATCGTCGTTGCGCACGGCCACCTGCGGGAAGCGTCCGCGCACGAAGGGCGCCAGCTCGCGGTCCCAGGCCGTGACGGGCGCGCCGCCCGGCGCGGGCAAAAGCAGCTCCAGCCCCGAGCCCGCGCCGAAGACCAGCCGTTCGCCCCCGGCCCCGGCGCACAGCCGGGCCACCTCGGCCATGAGCCGGAAGCGGTGGCCCGTGGCCAGCACGCTGGCCAGTAGGAACACGTCGTAGGTCGCGCGGTCGAAGCCCGGGTCCGGCGCGCCAGCCTCGGCGGGGTAGCGCCCCGTGGCCGCGAAACGCCGCAGGTCGTCCTGGTAGCGCGCGGCAAAGGCCATGTAGCGCGCGGCGGCCTCGGCGGGGCCCAGGCCGTGGGCCGCGCAGTATTCGCCCAGGTAGCCGTCCACGAGGCCGTACAGCGCCGCGTCCCCGGGGCCCAGGGCGCGGGCCAGGCGCGTGTGCCCGAAGCGCAGGGCGGGTTCGTGTCCGGCCATGGCCGCGATCATGCGCCCTCCCCCGCTCCGGCGGAAGCACCGGGCGCGCCCGCAGGGCCGTCCACGGCGGAAAAATGCCCGGGCACGGCGGGCAGGGGGCCGTCCAGGTCCAGGACGAAACGCAAGGCTCCGTCCTGCCCCGCCGCCCCCTCGGGCGCGAAGCCGTGGGCGGGGTAGAAGTCGCGCACCTGGGCGTTGCGGGCCGTGGGCACGAACAGGCCCGTGGCCTGCGCCGCGCCCCGGGCGCGCAGCGCGGCCAGCACCCCGGCCAGAAACGCCGTCTCCACCCCGCGCCCCAGGGCCCGGCAGGAGAGCAGGAAGGTGTCCAGCTGCGCGCCGCCGCGCCCGTCCAGGACGGCGATGGCCGCGCCCACGATGCCCATGGCCCCGAAGCGGTCCTCCAGGGCCACCCAGGCCACCAGATGCCCGGGCGAGGCCGCCAGGGCGCGCACGTCGTCTGCGCTGCGCCGCCGGGCGGTGAGGTTGAACTGATTGGTCTTCTGCGTGAGCTGGGCCACGCGGGCCAGGGCGCCCGCGTCGGCTGGCCCCGCGTCCCCCGGGCCCGCGGCCACGCGCACGTCCAGGCGCATGTCCAGGGAGCGCAGATAGGCGTCCAGGTCGGGCACCTCGGCGCGCAGGCGCCTGCGCCGGGCCTCGCCGCGATACATGACCCCGCGCGCCCGGTCCTCGGCGGAGCGCGACAGGGTGTCGAACAGCCCGCACCCGGCCAGGGTGTCCGCGTTGCCCGTCGCGCCCTCGGCGGGCAGGTGCAGCACGGCCACCTCGGGCAGCCGCGCGCGCACCAGCCCGGCCTCGAAGGCCGAGTCGTCCACGAAGACCATGGCGTCCAGGCCCAGGTTCAGCTCCCGGGCCAGGGCCTCGATGTTCCCGGCCTTGTCGTTCCAGTCGATGCGCCAGGCCGCGATGTCCTGCTCACCCAGGACCATGCCCGGATGGCTGCGGAAGACCTCCCACACGTCGGCCTCGTTGTTCTTGCTGCACAGGGCCAGGACCACTCCGCGCGCGGCCAGGGATTGCACCGCGCGCTGGAAGTCCACATAGGCCGCGCCGGGGTGCCCGGGGCCCAGGTGGATGCCCCCGGGGCCGTCCTCGCCGACCACGCCGCCCCAGAGCACGCCGTCGCAGTCCAGCACCAGGCACTTGCGCGCCCGGCCCCGCAGGGCGCGCACCAGGGCCGCCACCTCGCGGGCCACGGCGGCCAGCCCCGCCAGGGCGTAGGGCGCCCGGGCGCGGTACCACCAGCGGCGGTCGAAGAACCGCTCGGCGCCCACCCGGGCCAGGCACAAGTCCAGGTCCACGAAAAAGGCGTTGGGGAACTCGGCCAGCAGGGCGCGCAGCCCCGCATTGAGCCCGCGCACGGCGTCCAGCTGGCCCCCGGGCCCCTGGGCGTCGAGCACGCCCAGGGCCGGATGCACCGGCGTCTCGTAGCCGCACCACAGTACCGGGGCCTGGGTCCGCCCGCGCAGGGCCGCGAGCACGGCCCGGGCGTGGTCCAGCACCGCGTCGCAGCGCGCGCGCACGGCGCCGGGCTCCAGGGCCGCGAACCCGCGCACCAGCTCCGGGTCCAGCAGCTCCAGGGCCTCGGCCACCAGTACGCAACCCGTGTCCGGCCCCACGGGCCCGCCCGGGCCCAGGGCCTCCTGCATCACGGTGTCGTACTGGCCGAAGTCCAACTCCGCGCGCAGGCCCGCCTGGCGCAGCAGGTGGCGCAGGGCCGGGGCCATGGGCTCCAGCACCACGTTGCGCAGCACGGCCAGCCGCAGGGGCTCGCAGCCCGACCAGTCCGCCGCATCGAGCTCGGCCTGAAGTTCCGAAAAGGTCTTGCCGTCCAGCATCCGCGCCCCCTAGCCCAGGAACCGCCGCAGCCACCACTCGAAATTGAGCAGCGACCAGACCAGCAGCCGCCGGTTGCGCTTGCCCTCCAGGTGTTCCATGAGCAGCGAGAAGACCGCCCGGCGGTCCAGATAGTCGTAGATGCGCGCGTTGCTGGTGATGAGCTGGCGGCGCACATAGGCCAGGCTCTCGCCCTTGAACCACGACGCGTCGGGCGCCGAGAAGCCCTGCTTGGCCCCCGAGAGCACCTCGTCGGGCAGGATGCCCGCCAGGGCCCGGCGCAGTACGAGCTTGCCGTCGCGAGTCTGGTGGAAATAGCGCTGGGTCTTGGGCCCGGGGTCGTTCTCGTTGATGCGCGCCGCCCCGGCGCCGGGCCCGGCCAGCTTCATGGCCACGGGCAGGCGCATGGCGAAGTCCACGAGGTCGTTGTCCAGGAAGGGCACCCGCGTTTCCAGGCCGTGGGCCATGGAGAGCTTGTCCTCGACCACAAGCAGCCCGTGCAGGAAGGTCTTGGCCTCGAAGTACAGCGAGGCGTTGACGGCCTCGGCCTCGCTGCGCACGCTGCGCCGCGCGCCCTGGGGGAACACGTCGCGGAAGATGTCGCGCGTCCAGACGTGGCCGACCCGGTCCCAGACCGGGGCGAAGACGCTCTTGATCTCGCTGTTGGGAATCAGCCGCTGCCAGTAGGCGTAGTAGCTGTCGATATAGTCCTCGAAGCCGTCGCAGCCCTGGGCGCGGTAGTAGCGCCAGGGGTAGCCGCCGAACAGCTCGTCCCCGCCGGTGCCCGAGAGCACGACCTTGACGAACTTGGAGGCCAGCTGCGCGGTGTAGAAATTGGGATAGCTCTGGCCCACCCGGGGCTCCTCCAGATGCCAGGCGAAACGCGGCAGCACGCGCTCCATGTCTCCGGCCTTGAGGACCATCTCGTACTGCTCGGTGCGCAGCAGGTAGGAGAGGTATTCCGCGCCGCTGCGCTCGTCGAAGCCCAGCTCCAGGCCCGAGGCCGAGTGCAGGTCGAAGCCGCAGGTGAAGGTCTTGATCAGCGGCAGCTCGGCGGCGGCCACGGCGGTGACGCCGCCGGAATCGATGCCCCCCGAGAGGTAGGCGCCCAGCTCCACGTCGCTGACCAGCTGGCGCTGCACGGCCTGGCGGAACAGCCGGGCCAGCTCCTCTTCGCATTCGCGCGGGTCCACGGGCGCGTCGGGCTCGCGGAAGTCGAAGTCCCAGTAGCGCTCCACGGGCAGCGTGGCGGGCAGCCCCCCGGCCCACGGGATCACGGCCCGGCACCCGGCGGGGAACATGCGCACGCCGTCGAGCAGGGTGCGGTCGGTGAAGAAGTTCTGGAAGGTGAAGTATTCCAGCAGGCCTTCGTGGTCCAGGCGGCGGTTCAGGCCGGGGTGCTCCAGCAGGGCCTTGGCCTCGGAGGCGAACAGCAGGCTCTGGCCGACCACGGTCCAGTACAGCGGCTTGATGCCGTAGCGGTCGCGGGCCAGGAACAGCGTGCGCGCCTTGCGGTCCCACACGGCGAAGGCGAACATGCCGTTGAAGCGCTCCACGCAGCGCGGGCCCCACTGGCGCCAGGCCGCAAGCACGACCTCGGTGTCCGTGCGGGTGTGGAACAGGTGGCCCAGGCCCTGGAGCTCGGCGCGCAGCTGCTGAAAGTTGTAGACCTCGCCGTTGTAGACCAGCACATAGCGCCCCTCGGGGCACAGGAAGGGCTGGTTGCCCGCCGGGGTGGGGTCGAGGATGGCCAGGCGGCGGTGGGCGAACCCCGCGCCCTGGTCGGTGAACACGCCCTCGCCGTCGGGCCCGCGGTGGGCCATGGCCTGGGCCATGCGCCGCATGAGCACCGGGGAGACCGGCGCGCCGCCGTAGTCCACCACCCCCGCGATGCCGCACATGGCTAGCCCCTCCCCGCCGCGCGCAGGCAGGCCACCACGTAGTCCAGGTCCTGGGCGCTCATGCGGTTGTGCAGGGGGATGGCCATGCTCGTGCGGTGGCATTCCAGGGCCCCGGGGAAGTCCTCGGGGGCGTAGCCAACGCGCTGACGGTGGCAATCCAGCACATGCACGGCGTGGGTGCCGGGCCGGGTGGCCACGCCCATGGCCTGCAGGCGCTCCATGAGCACGTCGCGCGGGGCCGGGGCGCGGTCCTCCAGCACGCGGCAGACGAAGGCCTGCCAGCCGTGGCCGGGCACAAGCGGCGGCAGGGCCAGCCAGTCCAGGTCGGCCAGGGCCGCGTGGTAGGCGCGGGCCATGGCCTCGCGCCCGGCCACCAGCGCGGGCAGCCTGCCCAGCTGCACCGCGCCCACGGCGCCTTGCAGGTCGGTCATGCGGTAGTTGAAGCCCGGGGCGGTGAAGGCGGGCAGCAGGTACGGGCGCGGGCCCAGGTGGCGCTGCTCCTCGCTGACCTCGGCCCCGTGGTTTACCAGCATGCGCACCCGCGCGGCCAGGGCCGCGTCGCTGGTGGTCACCATGCCGCCCTCGCCGGTGGTGATCACCTTGCGCGGGTGGAAGGAAAAGGCCGCCGCCAGCCCCAGGGAGCCCGCCGGGGCCGGGCTGCCCAGGCCGGTGCCCGCCGCGCAGGCCGCGTCGCACACAAGGGGCAGCCCGGGGGCCGCGCGGCCCAGGGCGTCCATGTCCGCCGCCAGGCCGAACAGGTGCACGGGCATCACCGCGCGGGTGCGCGGGCCCACGCAGGCCGCCAGCCGAGCGGGGTCGATGTTGAAGGTCGCGGGGTCCACGTCGCACAGCACCGGGGTCGCCCCGGTGTGCAACACGACGTTGGCCGTGGCCACCCAGGTGAAGGCTGGCACGACCACCTCGTCGCCCGGGCCCACGCCCAGGGCCGCCAGGAGCACGGCCAGGGCCGTGGTGCAACTGGTGGTGGCGATGGCGTGCTCCACGCCGTGCAGGGCGGCGAAGGCGCGCTCGAACTCCGCCACGCGCGGCCCCTGGGTCACCCAGCCGGAGAGCACCGGCCCGCGCAGGGCCTGCCACTCCTCCTCGCCCAGGGACGGCAGGGCGATGGGCACCTCGCGGCGCTCCCAGCCCGGGGGCGCGGCGCCCGGCTGCGTTGCGCGGTCAGTCTTCATCGGGCAGCCCGGCCTCCCTGCGCCGCTCGCGCACCAGGCGCATGTGGCTCTTGCGCCAGGCGATGAGCTCGGCCAGCCCCTGGCGCAGGTCCTTGCCCGCCGTGAATCCGATCTGCTCCGCAGCCTTGTCCGGCGAGCCGATGCGGTTCTTGACGAAGGTCAGCCCGGCGGGCTCGTAGTGGACCTGCTGGTCCGAGCCCGTCAACTCGATGACCAGCTCCGCCAGTTGCCGGATGGTGGTCTTCACCCCGGTGCCCACGTTGTAGAAGCTGTCGGTGGCCTCGGACTCCATGGCCCGCACGTTGGCCAGGGCGCAGTCGCCCACGCTGACGAAGTCATACGCCTGGGTGCCGTCGCCGTAGACCACCGGGGGCAGCCCGCGGTCCAGGCGGTCGAGCATCTTCATGATCACGGCGATGTACGCGCCCCGGTAGTCCTGGCGCGGGCCGTAGACGTTCATGTAGCGCAGCCCGCAGTAGTCGAAATGCCTGTCCGTGCCCTTGTAGCGGTGGTACAGGGCGCGGCACATATGCTCCCCGGCGATCTTGGTGGCGCCGTAGAAGTTGGTGTTGTTGTACGGATGGTCCTCGGTCATGGGCTCGCACACGGCGTCGCCGTAGACCGAGGCCGAAGAGGAATAGACCAGGCGGCGCACCCCGGCGTCCAGCATGGCTTCGAGCACGTTGAAGGTGCCGCCGATGTTCACCTCGAAGGCCGAGCGCGGGTAGTCCCAGCAGTGCAGCAGCCACAGGGCGGCCAGATGGAACACGCCGTCCACGCCCTGCATGGCCGCGCGCAGGATGTCACGGTGCAGGATGTCCCCGCCGTGGGGGAAGATGGTCACGCGCGGGTCGGCCAGGGAATCGGCAAGATTCTCCTCCCGGCCCCGGCTGAAGTTGTCAAAGACGCGGATTTCGGCCACGTCCCGGCGGCACAGTTCGTCCACCAGATGCGAGCCGATGAAGCCCGCGCCACCGATGACCAGGAAACGCTTTCCCTGCAAATCCATTTGCCCAGGCCTCCCGAGGCTGTTGCCGTCCATGGCGTTGAACCCCGGCGCGCGGGCGCGCCCGGGGCACTGCGGGTGTACCACCCCCGTCCCGGCTTATCAACGGCGCGGCCCGCGCCGGGGGATACGGGCCGCGCGCCGGAAAAGCTGCAAGGAGCATTCCACTGTCAGCGGGCCGACGCCGCCGCCAGCAGCTCCGCGTAGCGCCGGGCCACCCGGGCCCAGGAGCCGTGGGCCACGGCCAGCTCCCGGCCCCGGCGGCCCTGGGCCGCAGCCAGCCCGGGCCGGGCCAGCAGCCCGGCCAGGGCCCCGGCCAGGGCCCCGGCGTCGCCGGGCGGCACCAGCGCCCCGCTCTGCCCGGGCCGCACCAGCTCGGCGCAGCCCGCAATGTCCGAGGCCACCACCGCCAGCCCCGAGGCCATGGCCTCGAGCACGACGTTGGACTGGCCCTCGAAATGCGACGGATGCACGAGCACGTCGGCCTGGCGGTAGACCCCGGGCATGGCCTCGCGGGGCACGAAACCCAGCAGGCGCGCGCGCCCCGCCAGCCCGGCGGCCTCCAGGGCCGCGTGCAGCCAGGCCCTGCGCGGCCCGTCCCCGGCCACGGTCAGCGTCCAGCCGCCGGGCGCCCCGCCCAGGGCCGCCAGGGCGGGCACCAGGGTCTCCAGGCCCTTGTCCGGGGCCAGCCGCCCGCAGAAGAGCAGGCGCAGGGGCGAGGTCGCCCCGTCCGGCGCCGCTTCCGGGCCCGGCGCGGGCGCGGGGGAAAAGCGCTCCAAGTCCACCCCGTTGGGCACCAGCTCCACGGCCAGCCCGGGCTCGAAGGCCCGGGCCCGGGCCGCCAGCCCGGGGCCGTTGGCCGTCACGGCGCTGGCCCCGCGCCAGACCGCGCGCAGCGCGGGCCCCGCCAGGCGGTGCCAGCGGGCCAGCTCGCCGGGCTGCTGCCCGGGCACGTCGCCCCCGCGCAGGGCCAGCACGTAGGGCAGCCCGCAGCGGCGGCGCAACCACAAGGCCGCCGCCCCCCCGGGCAGCCCGAAAAAGGCCAGGGCCGCCTGGGCGCCCCGGGCCCGGGCCAGGGCCGGAGCCCGCAGCCCGGCGGCCAGGGCGAAGGCCGCGAAATGGCCCGCCCCGCCCCGGTCGGCCCGGCGCCGCGCGGCAGACACGCGCACCACCAGCGCCCCGCCCGACTCCTCGCGCGCGGGCAGCCCGGCCAGGGCCGAGGTCAGCACCGTGACCTCGTGGCCCTGGGCGGCCAGCTCGCGGGCCACATTGGCCGCCGCCCCGGCCCCGCCCCCGGCCAGGGGCGGGAATTCGTGGCACAGGACCAGCAGGCGCAGGCCGGGGGCCGTCATCCCAGGGCCTCCAGCACCCGCGCCCGGCCCTGGGCCGCGAGCACCGCGCCGGGGTCCAGCTCCAGGGCCCGCTGGTACTGCTCCAGGGCCTCGCGCGGGGCAACGGCCTCCAGGGCCCGGCCCAGGGAGCAATGCACGCTGGGCTGGTCCGCAAAGCGCCCGGCCAGGTGGCGCAGGGCGGGCACGGCCAGCCCCGGGCCGCCTTCGGCCAGCAGGCACGAGGCCGCGTGCAGCTCGGCGCGCAGGGCCAGGCGCGGCAGCAGCGGCCCCGGGCACAGGTAGCCGGGGATGTCCAGCCCGCCGGGGTTCCACAGGTCCGGCGCGCCCTCGTAGAGCAGGTGTTCCCACACGGTCCCGGCCAGGGCCGCGCGCACGGCGTCGAAGTTGGCGATGCTGCGCCGCAGGTCCGAGGGGTTGGTCTTGACCAGTTCGGTCCTGGGCTTGCGCCGGGGCCGCCGCACGCCCAGAAACGTGCAGATCCAGCCCATAACCCGAGGGTTGATGCCGTATTCCGAGTCGCGGTCGGCCACGCAGTCCTCGTAGATGACTTCCATGACGTCGAGCCTGCCCCGCAGCTTTTCGCGGTGGCTCTCGATGGTCCGCACCCGCTCGGCCAGTTGGTCCATGATCCGGTCGGGGTCCAGCTCGATGGCCACGGCGGGCACGCGCTGCGTGCCGTGGGAGCGGCGGCCCAGCTCCTGCTGACGGTTGTTCAGCTCGGTGGAGACATGGGTCTTGAGCACGTTGCCCCGGATGAGGTGCAGCACCCGCGCGCCCTTGCGGCGCAGGGCGCTCTTGAGGTCGCGCACCTGGGCGAGCTGGTTGTACTTGATGTCGAAACCCTGGGCCGCCAGCCCCGGGCGCGAGGCCCACACCGCGTCCAGGTAGGCCTCCACCACCGCCCGCCTGCGCGGCGGCAGGATGTTGCGCGCGTCGCGCTCGATGCAGTCGCGCCAGTAGCCATAGAAGAACCCGGGCTTCAGCCCGCCCTCACTGGCGATGAACAGCTCGTCGTCGCAGAACACGCCGGGCACCTGCGAGAGCACCGAGGCCAGGTAGGTGCTGCCCGAGCGCTGCACGGTGACAAGGACGAAGGGCGTCGGCGTGGTCGGCGTGGTCATGGCGTCTCCTCGAAATCCGGCTAGTCCAGGCCCAGCCCGGCGGACCAGTGTTGCAGGCACAACAGCGTCCAGAGTTCCTTGCGGTTGTCGCGCTCGCCGCGCAGGTGGGCGGTGAGCAGCCCGCGCACGGCCCGGGGGGCGAGCAGCCCACCCCGGCGCAGGCGGCCTTCGGCCAGCAGCTCCTCGGCCATCTCGCGCAGCCCGCCCTTGAGCCAGCGGGCCAGGGGGATGCCGAAGCCCTTCTTGCCCCGGGCCAGCACCGGCGCGGGCAACCGGTGGCGCAGCATGCGCCGCAGCAGCCATTTGCGCGTCAGCCCGCGCAGCTTCATGCGCGAGGGCAGCGAACAGGCGAACCCGGCCAGGGCCGTGTCCAGAAACGGGGCGCGCACTTCCAGGGAATGGGCCATGCCCGCCGCGTCCACCTTGGGCAGGATGTGCCCGGCCATGTAGTAGCGCAGGTAGAAGGCGATGCTGCGCTGCACGTCGTCGCCCTGCGGCCCCCGGGCCCCGGCTGCGGCCACCTCGTCCAGGGGGTCGAAACCGCCCAGGCGCGCCAGGACATCGGGGTGCAGCACGCCGCGCTGCCCGGGCAGGTCGAAGGCCCCCAGCCAGAGCTGGTTGCGCTCCATGACCGGGTGGCCCACCCCGCGCAGGAACTGGCGCACCCGAAAGCCGAGGCTCATGTTGCCCTCGCTGGCGCGGCCCAGGGCCGCCGCACGCCCGGCCAGGGCCAGCAGCGGACGCGGCACGCGCGCCGCCAGCCGCGCCGGGCCCAGGGCCAGGAAGGGGTCGTAGCCCGCGAACAGCTCGTCGCTGCCGTCTCCGCCCAGGGCCACGGTGACCTCCTGGCGGGCGAAGCGCGCCAGGACCCAGGTTGGCACGATGCTCGAATCGGCCATGGGCTCGGGCAGGCAGTCCAGGGCCCGGGGCACCACGTCCAGAAGGTCGGCCTCGCGCAGCACCTGCTCGTGGTGCTCGGTGCCCAGGGCGCGGGCCACGGCCCGGGCGTGGGCCGACTCGTCGAACCCGGCCTCGGTGAAGCCGATGCAAAAGGTGCGGATATCCCGCGCCGGGACGTGCTCGGCCATGAAGGCCGTCACGGCGCTGGAATCCAGCCCGCCGGAGAGGAACACGCCCAGGGGCACGTCGCTGACCAGCCTGCGCGCCACGGCGCGCGAGAACAGGCGCTCCAGCTCGGCCTGGGCCTCGGCGTCGGAAAGGCCCTCGTTGCCGCCAAAGGCCATGGCCCAGTAAGGCTCCACCCGCACGGCGGCCCCGGGCGCCCCGGGCGTCCAGTGCAGGGCGTGCCCGGCGGGCAGCTTGCGCACGCCCCCCAGCAGGCAGTGCGGCGCGGGCACGTACTCGTGCAGCAGGTAGCGCGAGAGGCTCTGGGGGTCCACGGCGCGGGGCACCGCCGGGTGGCGCAGCAGGGCGGGCAGCTCCGAGGCGAAGGCCAGCAGCCCGCCCGCGTGGTGGTAGAACAGCGGCTTCTTGCCGAAGCGGTCGCGGGCCAGCAGCAGCCGCCCGGCCCGGGCGTCCCAGGCGGCCAGGGCGAACATGCCGTCCAGCCGGGCCAGGGCCGCCTCGCCCCACTGGGCCAGGGCGTGGACGATGACCTCGGTGTCCGTGGCCGAGCGGAAGCGGTGGCCCAGGGCTTCCAGCTCGGCGCGCAACTCGCGGAAGTTGTAGATCTCGCCGTTGAAGACGACCCACAGGGCGCCGCCGCCGTCGTCCATGGGCTGGCGGCCCAGGGTCGAGAGGTCGAGGATGGACAGCCGCCGGTGGCCCAGGCCCACGGACGGACCCGTTCCGCCCTCGAAGACGCACACACCCCGGTCGTCGGGCCCGCGGTGGCGCATGGCGTCGGTCATGGCGTCCAGGGCCTCGCGGTCCACGGGGCGGCCATCGGCGTGGACGATTCCGGCGATGCCGCACATGGCCTACCCGCCCAGGACCCGTTTGACCACGTAGTGGTCCTTGTCCTGGCCCTCGAAGTAGGAGCGGATGAGCAGCTCACCCGTGAGCCCGAGGATGACCACCTGCAACCCGGAGATGAGCACCAAGGCCAGCAGGATGAACAGCGTGTCGTAGGACACGGGCAGGCCGCCCAGATCCTTGGCGGCCCACAGGGCGGCGATGCCCGCCAGCCCAAGGCCCGTGGCCTTGCGGGCGATCTTGCCGAAGAACTGGATGGGCCGGGTCATGTAGTCGGAGAAGAAGCGCACCACGATGAGGTCGAAGATGACCCGCCAGACGCGCGAAAGCCCGTATTTGGCCGCGCCGTGCACGCGCGGGCGGTGGTTCACGGGGATCTCGGCCACGCTCACGCCCAGCCAGGCCGCGAACACGGGGATGAAACGGTGCATCTCGCCGTAGATATGGATGTTCTTGACGATGCCGCGCTTGTAGGCCTTGAGGGTGCAGCCGAAGTCGCGCAGTTGCACGCCCGTGCCCTCGATGAGCTTGTTGATCAGCCGGTTGGCGGCCCAGGAGGGCAGGCGCCGCGACAGGGCCTTGTCCTTGCGGTCCTTGCGCCAGCCGTTGACCAGGTCGTAGCCCTCGGCCATCTTGTCCAGCAGGGCCGGGATGTCGCGGGGGTCGTTTTGCAGGTCGCCGTCCAGGGTGACCACGATCTCGCCCCGGGAATACTTGAACCCGGCGGACAGGGCGGCGGTCTGCCCGTAGTTGCGGCGGAACTGGACCACCCGCAGCCGGGGCTCCCCGGCGGCCAGGGCCTCCAGGGCCTCGGCTGTGCCGTCGGTGCTGCCGTCGTCCACCACGATGATCTCGGCGCGGGCCTCGATGCCATCAAGCACCCCGGCCAGTTCGCCCAGCAGCACGGGCACGTTCTGGACCTCGTTGTACACCGGGATGACCACCGACAGCGACGGCGCCTCGCCGCCCACGCCCTCGCCGAAATCCTTGACCATGCACATGGGGTCGATACGCCCCAGGGCACCGGACAGGCTCAGGGCCAGGGCCGGAGCCAGGGCCGGGCCCGGGGTGGGGGCGCCGGGAGCCGGAGCCTGGGCCAGCAGGGCCCGGCGCAGGGCCTGGGCCTCGGGCGGCTGCTCCCCGGCGGGGCCCGCCAGCCCGGCCAGGGCGTCCAGGGCCTCGCGGGCGCCCGGGGCGTCGCCGTTGGCCAGCAGCGCGTAGCCCAGGTTGACGCGGGCCTGGACGCTGCGGGGCGCGGCCAGCACGGCCCGGCGCAGGACGGCCTCGGCCTCGGCCAGCGCGCCGGAGAAAAAGAGCACCACGCCCAGGTCGTTCAAGGCCTCGGGGTCGTCCGGGCGCAGCTCCAGGGCCCGGCGCAGCAGCCGGACCGCGCCCGCGTGGTCGCCCGTGGCCGACAGGTGCTGGCCATACTGGGCCACGGCGTCGAAATCGTCCGGGGCCAGCTCCAGAGCCCGGGCCAGGCTGGCCCCGCTTGCGTCCAGCCGCCCCAGCCCGCGCAGCAGCACCCCCGCGAAGAGGTGCGGCTCCACGGCGCCGGGCCGCAGTGCCGCAGCCTTGTCCAGGCTGTCCAGGGCCTGGTCCGCCTCGCCGCGCTCGTGGTGCACCAGGGCCAGGGCCAGGTGCAGGCCGTAGGCGTCGGGGGCGGCCTTGAGCCGGGCCAGCAGGCCGCGCAGGGTATCGTTGGGCTGGGTGGTCATGCCACGCTCCGGTGACGGGTTTCAGACGCTTCCTGCGTCGGATGGCTTCTCAGGAAAAAACTTGCAATATCCGTACCCCCGGCGTCAGCTCCGCGCGGACTCCGCGCCGCCGCCGGGGGTGCCCAGGGCCACGATGTCCGTGCCCAGCCCCGCCGCGTCGAAAAAGGCCGCCAGGGGCGCAAACTCCCTGGCCCGGGCCGGATTTTCCGACGACAGGAACGCCTCGGCCTGCCCGCGCACGCCCTGGGGGGCTGCGGCGAGCAGCCGCCGGGCGTGGCTCAGGAACAGGGCGTAGATGTTGAACGGGTGCGGCGTCTGCGTGCGCAGCTCTAGCACCTCCAGCCCCGCGGCGGCCAGGAACCGCTCCAGGGTCGGCGGCGTGAAGGCGAACAGGTGGTAGGGCACGTCCTCGGCCCGGCGGAACGCCTGGCGGACCACCCCCGCATGGTTGGGCACGGCGACCACCAGCAGCCCGCCGGGCCGCAGCACCCGCCGGGCCTCGGCCAGGGCCCGCCCGGGGTCGTGCAGGTGCTCCAGAACGTGGTTGAAGCGCACCACGTCGAAGCTGGCGTCGGGGAACCCGGCGTCCCAGAGCTGCCCGCAGGCCACGTCAAGCCCCAGCTCCCGGGCCCGGGCGCAGGCCTCGGCGCTGGGCTCCACCCCGTGGCACGCGAACCCCCAGCGGCGCATGGCCGCCAGCCAGGCCCCGCGCCCGCAGCCCACGTCGAGGATGGCCCCGATGCGCGTGATGCGCTCCAGGCGGTGCGTGGCCAGAATGCGCCGCCAGGTGCGCTCCCAGGGCCAGGCCAGGCGCCGCACCGCCGCCCGCGCGGCGCCGCCGCCCTCGTAACGCAGGCGCAGCAGCACCCGCAGCAGGGCGTACACCGGCTGCCGCCAGGCGGGCTCGCGGTAGACGGAATGCCGGGCGTTGTAGGCCAGATCATACCACGCGGGCATGTCCGCCTCCCGGGGCCTGCGCGCCAGATAGCCCAGCCCGCAGGCCGCGCACTCCACCAGGGGAAACGCCTCGCCCGCCACGGTGTACTCCTCGAAGAGCACCCGCTCCCGCCCGCCGCACAGGGGGCAGGCCGCGACCTCCTCCATGGCCCCCGGGGGCCGGAGCGGCGCGCCGGGGCTCACCGCTTCCTCGCCAGCACGTGGTAGCCGTAGCACAGCAGCTCCGCCGAGCCCGCGTCGGCCCGCGACAGGCGGCCCAGCATGGCCAGCACCACGCGCAGGGCGGCGGATTCCCATTTGCGGGGCCGGGCCCGGGCGTAGCGCGCGGCCACGGTATGCACCCGGCGCAGCTCCTGGGCCAGGTATTCGAAGAAATTGCCGTTGGCCGCCAGCTCTTCGATGTCCAGGCCCAGGGCGGGCAGGTGGTGCTCGTAGAAATAGCGGTTGAAGCCGCTGGCGTGGTGGTAGGGCGCGTAGTGCGTCAGGCTGCAGAACGGCGCCGTGAGCACCAGCGTCCCGCCCGGGCGCAGCAGGCGCGCCAGCTCGGCCAGGGCCGCCAGGGGGTCGGGCAGGTGTTCCAGCACCTCGGTGCACAGCACGGCGTCGAAGCTGGCGTCCGGCTCGGGGATGGCCGTGATGTCGCAGACCAGGTGCAGGCCGCCGTGATCGCGCGCGCCGGTGTGCAGGCCCCGGCCATCGCCCGTGCCCTCGTAGCGCCCGAAATCCTGGGCCACATACTCGAAGCGCGCGCACAGCGGGGCGTAGCGCCCGCTGCCCGCGCCCGCGTCCAACAGCCGCGCCCCGTCCGGCAGCGCCTCCAGCACCCGGGTCACCCAGGCGTGGCGCGCGGCCTCGTTGGTGGTGCCTGCCGCGCTCATGAGCCGCCCTCCCCGCCCGGGCTCCCGGGCGCTGCGGGTTTCACGAAGCAGAAACAACCGCAGCCGTACTGCTGGGCGTCGGCCTGGGCAAAGGGCGCCCCGGGCAGCAGCCCGCCGTCCTTGGGGTCGTCGGGCACCAGGGCGAACTGCTCCAGGGCCAGCCCCGGGAACAGGGCCAGCACCTGGGCGCAGGCATAGACGCGGTGCAGGTTGAATTCCACCCGCGCCCGGCCCACGGGCACCGCCACCAGCAGCGTGCCCCCCGGGGCCAGCACCCGCGCCAACTCCGCCGCCGCCCGGCGGTCGCCGTCCGGGTCCAGGGCGTCGCCGTAGCGCCCCAGGCCGACGTGCTCGATGACGTGCAGGCACGACAGGCTGGGCACCGACGCATCGGGAAACGGCAGGGCCGCCAGGTCCGCCCGGGCGCAGCCCAGGCCCGGCAGGGCCAGGTCCGGGGGCCGGTAGTCGTAGAAATCCACGGGCACGAAGGCCGACACCTGGGCCACGAAATACAGGGACGAGGCGATGTCCACATGGCGCGCCGGGGCCAGCCGGGCCACCTGGCGCGCGGCCCAGGCCGTGTGCAGCACGTAGTGGCGGTCGAAGCCCTGCTCCGTCTCCCCGCTGCGCACCCCGGCCCCGGCCCACTGCGCGGGCAGTCCCCGGCCCGCGTGGCCGGGCATGGCGCAGAAGGCCGCGAACTGGCGGGCCACGGCGGCCCTGGCCCGGCGCCGGGCCAGGAAGGCCCCCAGGCGCCCGGCGGCGCTTTGGAAAAGACCGCTCACGGCCTGCCCCCTGCGGCGTCCAGCAGCTCCAGCAGCCGCCGGGCGAAGGCCTCGGCCCGGTGGGTCCAGGTATGCCGCGCGAAGACCTCGGCCTGGGCCGCCAGGGCCCGGCGCGCGGCCTCGTCCGGGTCGGCCAGGGCCCGGCGCCAGGCCTGCTCATACTCCTGCGGGCCCTCGGCCACGAACAGCCCGTCCAGCCCCAGGCGCAGGGGCAAAAGCCCCGGGCGGTCCACCACCTGGGGCACGCCGCAGGCGGCCAGCTGGTAGGTGCGCTCGTTGAGGTCCGCCGTGCGTGCGGTCTGCACGTCCAGGTGCAGGTTGAGCCCCGTGCGCGCCCGGGCGTAGACGTAGCGCTGGGCCGCCTGGGGCGCGTCGCACAGCAGGCAGCGCCCGGCCCAGGGCCAGCCCGGCCCGTCGATGAACCCCGGGCCCGAGGCCGCCACGGGCCCCAGCCAGGCCCGGTAGCGGCTCCACTTGCTGCGGTTCACCGAGCCCAGGAACACATGGCCCAGGTCGCGGGCCACCCCGGGCACGGGGTAGTATTCCAGCACGTCGGCCCCGAACTCCAGGGAGACGATGGGCCCCCCGGCCTCGCGCAGGGCCGCGAACCCGGGGTCGTCGCGGTAGTGCTCCGGGCAGCAGAAGCCGTAGTGGAAGCCCGCGCCCAGGGCCCGGGCCCGGCGGATGCGCCCGGGCAGGGGCGTGTTGCCGTCGGCCTCGCCCGACGCCGTGAGCCCCAGCAGCAGCGGCCCGGCCTCGCGCCGCCAGGCGGCCACGGCGCCCCAGTCGATGCGCTCCAGGTAGGGGTCGTTGTCGCTGGTCAGCAGCACCGTGGGCCGGAAGGCGGCCAGGGCCCCGGCCACGGGCTCGTCCCAGCCCAGGGCCCGCGCGGGCACGCCGAGGAGATCCAGGTTGCGCACCAGGTTGGAAAACAGGGAGTAGCCCCCGGGGGAAAGACCCGGCGGCGGCACGTGCACCAGCACCCGCAGCCGCTCCTCGCGGCGCAGCAGGCCCCGGAAATGGTCCAGCACCTCGCGGCGCAGGGCGTGCCCCTGGCGCACCAGCGGGTCGGGCGAGGCCGCATAGGCCGCGTCGGTTTCCAGCTCCTGCGCGCGGCGGGCCATGGCCACGGCCCAGTCCAGCACGGCGTCGTGCCCGGCGCGCGTGGCGGGATGCACCACGTCCAGGAAGCGGTGGAACTCCCAGCCCGGGTCGGGCCGGCCCAGGGCGCGCTTGGCCAGATGCCGGGCCAGGGCCAGGGGTGCGGCGCTCACGGCGCGGCCCTCCCGGCCACCCTGCGCAGCCGCCCCCAGGCGCGCCCGGCGGCGTAGCGCGCCAGGGTCAGCGGCGGGAAGCGCAGGGCCGTGCGCGCGGGGTCGGCGTGCTCCAGGTACACGGCGCCGCCCTGGTCCTCGTGGGCGCCCCAACGCTCCAGGTAGGCCGCCCAGTCGCGCTGCTGGACCTCCAGGTTGCTGCTGCGCACCGCCGAGGCCACGTGCGGGAAATGCTCCACGAAAGCCCGCGGGCAGTCGGCCACCTCCCAGCCGCGCGCCCACATGCGCAGGCACAGGTCGCCGTCGGCGTGGTAGAACACGTAGTGCTCCTCGTCGGCGAAACCCACGTCCTGCAGGGCCGCGCGCAGGTAGAGCCCGTGGTTCACGAACAGCCTGCCGCCCAGGGTGGTGCCCACCCAGTAGCGCTTGTGCAGGAAGGTGTCGCGCCAGTAGAAGGCCATGGCCCCCACGCGGCGCCCGGCGGCTTCCAGGGCCGCGAACTGGTCCAGGGCGGCGGCCAGGGAGCCCGGCACCAGCAGGCAGTCGTCGGAGACCATGCACACGAACCGCCCCCGGGCGGCGCGAAAGCCCAGGTTCATGAACGCGCCCCAGCCGCGCCGCTCCAGGGGCCGCCCGCGCCAGGCGCCCCGGTTGTGCTGCACGATGGTCAGCACGTCCTTCTGGCGCGTGAGCCAGCCCACGGCGCCGTCGGTGGACCCGCCGTCCACCACGATGATCTCGTGCTCCAGGCCCCGGCCCTCGGCGCGCAGCGAGGCGATGGTGGCGCGCAGCAGGGCCCGGCGGTTGTAGGAGCCAAGCACGAAGGAGACCACGGGCGCGCTCATGGCAGCAGGGCCTCCAGGCGGTCGCAGAAGGCGGCCATGGGCGCGCGCGGGTCCAGCCGCTCGGCGTAGAAGCGCCGGGCTTCGGCGGCGTAGGCCTCGCGGCGGGCGGCCATGCGCGCCAGCAGCTCCCCGGTCTGCTCCAGGCGGGTGTAGACCTCGCCGCAGCGGTAGGCGGCGAACTCGCGGCGGAAGACCGCCAGGTCCGAGGCCAGGATGGGCAGGCCGCACAGCGCCGCGTGGGCCACCTTGCCCGAAGACAGGCCCAGGTGCGCGATGTTGGCGCAGCTCGTCCAGTCGTCGGGCACGGGCATGTAGGGCGCCAGCAGGAAATCCGCCGAGGCGTACAGGGCGCCCAGCTCCGCTGCGGGCACGGGGTCCGGCGAGATTTCCACCCGCCCCGTGGCGCGCAGGCTGTCCAGCCAGGCGCGCATCCTCGGGCCGCTGGCCGCGCGGCTGTGCAGCACGAGCACGAACTCCCCGGGCCAGTGCCCGACCATCTCGCGCAGCAGGTGCAGCGAGGCCCAGCCCGCCAGGGAGCCCGTGTAGAGCACGATGCGCCGCTCCGGGGCGATGCCCAGGCGGCGGCGCAAGAGGTCCGACTGCGGCACGGGCTCGGGCGCCGGGGCGTTGGGCACCAGGGCCATGGCCGCGCGGGGCAGGCCCGTGGCCCCGGCCAGGGCTGCGGCGCGCTCCTCGTCCTGGACCAGGGTCAGGGCCACGTCGGCGCAGGCCGCCAGCTCGGCGGCCTTCATCCCCGCCTCGGCGGGCCCGACCTCCTCGCGGAAGAGAATCTCGAAGGACAGGTAGACCAGGGGCAGCCGGGCCCGGGCGTTGAGCCCCCGGGCCAGGGCCAGGCCCCGGGGGTCCACTCCCAGCAGCACCCCCCGGCGCCGCGCGCGGGCCAGCAGCGCCGGGCCCAGGGCGCGGCGCAGGCGGTCGGCCAGCCGCGCGCCCGGCCCGGCCCCGCCGCGCGGCAGGGGGTTGAGCACCCCGGGCGGCCCGGCGGCCCCCAGGCCCGGGCCACGCACGTCCGCCCCGGCGCACAGCAGCTCCACGTCCCAGCCCCGGCGGCCCAGCTCGGCGGCCAGGTTGGCCAGGGTCGGATTGCTGTCCGGATGCGGATAGGGATAGACCACGCGGGCCAGGGGTCTCATGGCACTTTCCGCCCGACGTAGAAGACGCTGAAGGTGCCCGGCCCCGGGGCCGCCCCGGTCAGCCACTGGCCCGAGGCCACGGGCTCCATGCCGCCGTGGGCCAAAAGCACCCGCACCTCGTCCGCGAACAGGTAGCGCATGGGGTGGCGCTCGCAGAAGGTGCCGATGGCCCCGCTGGCGCGGTCCTGCACGAAGAATTCATAGTCCACGGTGACGGTATGCGCGGCGCGGTCCCAGTGCGGCTCGCAGATGCGCGTGACGCGCATGGCCTCGTCCTCGGCGCGGCGCACGCGCACCTCGGGCGGCTCGGCCTCCACGCACGGCCCGTGCCAGCAGTCAAAAATGAAGACCCCGCCGGGGGCCAGGTGCGCCCCGGCCCGGGCAAAGGCCGCGCGCAGGTCGGCCTCGGCGGTCTGGTAGCTCATGACGTGGAACAGGGCGGTCACGGCGTCGTAAGGCCCGCCCGCATGCAGCTCGCGGATGTCGCCCCGGAGCCAGGCCAGCCGCGCGGCCACGGCGGGGGGCAGCGTGGCCGCGTGGGCCCGGGCGCGGGTGAGCATCCCCGCGCTGCGGTCCACCCCGGTGACGGCCAGCCCGGCGGCGGCGAACAGCGCGGCGTGGCGCCCGCCGCCACAGCCCAGCTCCAGCAGGGTCCGCGCGCCCGGGGCGTGGGCCGCCAGCAGGTCGAGCACGAAGCGCGCCTCGGCGGGGTAGTCCTTGTCGGCGTAGAGCAGCGCGTAGGTGCGGGCGTATTCGCCGAACACGGCGGCCTCAGGCATGGGCCAGCACCTCGCGCAGGGCGGCGGCCGCGCGCTCCTGCTGGGCCGGGGTCAGGGCCAGGCCGCCGGGAATGTAGAACCCGCGCCGGGCCAGCCGTTCGGCCACCGGGCAGCGCACCCCGGCGAACAGGCCCATGTCGCGCAGCACGGGCTGCTCGTGCATGGGCCAGAAAAAGGGCCGCGTGCCCACGCCCAGGGCCCCCAGGCGGCGCATGGCCTCCTCCGCGTCCAGGGGCACGGCCTCGTCCAGCACCACCCCGTAGACCCAGTAGATGTTCTCGGCGTGCTCCGTGGCCGCCAGGGGCAGGGTCAGCCCGGGCACGCCGTCCAGCAGCTCCGTGTAGCGCCGGCCCATGGCCCGCTTGCGCGCCACAGCCTCGTCCAGGCGCTCCAGCTGGGCCAGGCCCACGGCGGCCTGGAGGTTGGACATGCGGTAGTTCCAGCCCAGCGCATGGTGGACGAAGCGCCGGGGCGGCTCGAAGCAGAGGTTGGCCAGGGAGCGCACCCGCGCGGCCAGGGTCGCGTCGCCAGTGAGCACCATGCCGCCCTCGCCCGTGGTCACCAGCTTGTTGGGGTAGAAGCTCAGCACCGACACCGTGCCCAGCCCGCCGCAGGGCCGCCCCTTGTAGGTCAGCCCGTGGGCCTCGGCGGCGTCCTCGATGACGGCCAGCCCGTGGGCCTCGGCCAGCTCCAGCAGGGGGTCCATGTCCACGGGCAGGCCGTAGATATGCACGGCCATGACGGCCCGGGTGCGCGGGGTCAGCGCGGCCCGCACGGCGCCCACGTCCATGCACCAGGTGCGCGGGTCGCTGTCCACCACCACGGGCACGGCCCCGGCGCGGACCACCGCCGCGGCGCAGGAAATGATGGTGAACGAGGGCAGGATGACCTCGTCGCCGGGCCCCAGGCCCAGGGCGGCCACGGCCAGCTCCAGGGCGGCGGTGCCGTTGGCCACGGCCACGGCATGGGCCCGGCCCGTGCGCGCGGCAAAGCCCGCCTCGAAGCGCTCCACGAAGGGCCCTTCGGAGGAGACCCAGCCCGTGTCCACGCACTGGGCCAGGTAGCGGCCCTCGTTGCCGCCCAGCAGCGGCTCGTTGACGGGAATGAACTCGCCCATGTCCCCTTCCCGGGTTGCGGGGCTCATCGCCCGCCGCCCTTGATGCAGGCCTGGCAGGCGTCGATGCCCGCAAAGCGCGTCTTGTCCTCCTGGCCGGTGTAGGGCCCCTGCTTGACCTCGATGATCTCGGCGTCTTCGAGCATCTCGAAGCCGTGGCCGCCCGTGGCCAGCAGGATCACGTCGCCAGCCCCAAGGACGCGACTTTCCAGATAGTCCCTGTTTTGCGCGTAAAAGTCCACCCGCAGCCTGCCGCTGCGCACCAGGAGCACCTCGCGGGTGTGCAGCACCTCGCGCGGCACGGGGTTGTGCTCGTGGGCCTCGATGACGTGGCCCGCCGGGCGGCGCATGTAGGCCAGCTGCTGCGAAAAATGGTCCGGGGTGAAGAATTCGATGCCGTCCTTGCGGAACTCCGCGCGGATGATGATGCCCAGGATCTCGCCCCCGTGCTCGATGCGTTCCACCTGCGCGCTCATGGCCGCGCCTCCCCGCCCGGGCCTGCCGGGTCGTCGTCCATCCAGTTGTCGCGCCGCACCAGGGCGCGCAGGCGCGCGTCCCAGGTCAGGCGCAGCACGTAGCCCAGCCGCGCCAGGGTGGCGGCGGCGGCCATCTGCGTGTCCAGCTCGCCGGGGCCGGTGCGCCCGCGCAGCAGCCACGCCCGGGCCCAGGTGCGCCAGTGGCGCAGGGCCAGGCCCCCGGCGTGGCGCAGCAGCCGCGCCCGGCCCGGCAGGGCCCGGTGGAAGTCGGTGTACACGTCCGCCGCGCCCTGGTTGGCCATGCGCCTGCAAAAATAGACCGGGGTCATACGCTCCGGCGGAATGTGGTGATGCACCACGGCCCCGGCCAGGGCAGCCAGCCCGTGCCCGGCCCCGGCCAGCTTGCGCATGAGCCCCGTCTCGCCGTCGCCCAGCCACACGGCGCCGAAGCACTCCGGGTGGAAGCCGCCCAGGGCCACGGCCAGCTCGCGGCGCACGGCCATGTTCACCCCGTAGACGGGCGCCTCCGGGCCCCGGATGTCGGCGCCCAAGGGCTGCACCAGGCTCAGGACCGGGAACTCGCGCTGCCCGGCCAGGCGCCGCGTGAGCCAGTCCGGCGGCGGGGCCTCGAACACGGGCAACACCGGCCCCCCGGCGGCGCCCAACCCCGGGTCCGCCGCGAAGGCCCGCTGGTGGACGGCCAGCCAGCCGGGCTCGAAGGTCGCGTCGTCGTCGGTGAAGGCCAGCACGTCCGCCCCGGCCACGCGCAAGGCCAGGTTGCGCGCGCTGTGCAGCCCCGGCACGGGCTGGGCCACATAGCGCACGGGCATGGGCGCCGTGGCCGCGAACTCCCGCACCAGGGCCGCCACCTCGGCCTGGGCGGCGTTGTCCACCACCAGCACGGAAAAGTCCTCCAGGGTCTGGTGGCGCAGGCTTTCCAGGGCCCGCAGCAGGCTGGCGGGCCGCCGGAAGGTGGGGATCACCGCCGCCATGCGCGGGGCCGGGGTGCCCTGGGCGCTCATCGCCGCCCCCCGCCCGGGCGCGGGGCCAGGGCCTGCCAGGGCCAGGGCCAGGGGTAGCCCGCCCGGGCCATGTCGCGCCGCGCCGCGCGCCACACGCGCAGCATGTCCAGCCGCCCCAGCTCTTGGCGCCAGCCCCCGGCCCGGGCCCGGCGCACGAAGCCCTCGGGCTCGCCGGGGGCCGCGCCCGCGCGCGCCCACTGCCCGCCCACGGGCAGGGCGGCCCCGCCGCCCGCCTCCGCCCGGCAGGCCGCCACGGCCCGGGCCAGCCCGGCGGCGTCCAGGGGCAGGCCCAGGAAATCCACGGCCAGGGCGCGCAACCCGGCCTCGGGCGCCGCCAGCAGGGCCTCGTAGCGCACCTCAACGAAGCGCGGCCCGAACAGCTCGCGGCCCTGGGCGGCGGCGCGCACGTGGCGCGTCCACATGGCCGCAGCCCCCCGGGCCGTGGGCGGGGCCCAGCCCGCGCCCCAGCCGCGCGAGGCTGCCAGCAGCGAGGCCACGGCGTCGCGGCAGTCGCGCAGCACATGGACCACCCGGCAGCGCGGCAAAAGTTCGGCGATCTCGGGCAGGTACAGGGCGTGGGAGGGCGTCTTCTCCACGAACAGCTCGCCTGGGCCCAGCCCGGCGCGCATGGGCGCCAGCAGGCGCAGCAGGAACTGGCGCAGGATGTCCTGGAACTGCTCCTCGGTGTGGTGGCAGCCCATGCCCACGGGCCGCCCGGGGCTGGCCAGGTCGCGCCGCCAGTGGCGCAGGGCCGGGCCCACGTATTCGTCGAAGAGGTCCGACTCCTGCCCGGTGCGCACCCCGGGGCAGGCCGCCAGCAGCCGCTGGACCCAGGTGGTGCCGCTGCGCGGGCAGCCGACCACGAACACCAGATCCTGGCCCGCGTAGTCGCCGGTCATGGTCATGGCTCCTCCCCGGCGGCGCACGCCGCGCGGCCCGACAGCGTGGCCGACGCGAAGCGGCACGAGGCCTCCAGGCGCGCGGCCCAGTCCGCGAAGCCCGGGGTGCGCGCGCCGGGGTCCGCCGCCAGGTCCAGCACGGCCCGGGCCTGGCGCTGCGCCGCGCCGCCGTCCAGCCCATGGAGCATGGCGTCGTAGTACGGCCGGGCCAGGGCGCGCACGGCGTCGGCGGCCATGGGCTCGGCCACGGCGGCGCGCACGGCGGCCACCAGGGCCGCGTCGGTGTCGGCCACGGCCAAGGCCGCGAAGCCCGCGTAGGACGGCAGCCGGTCGCCGTAGACGCAGTTGAAGACCACGCGCACCCCGCAGGCCAGGGCCTCGGTGATGGCCGAGCAGTTCTGGGCCACCACCACGTCCGCCGCACGGACCACGTCGGTCAACAGCGGGTCCGGGGAAATCTGGAAATGCAGGTCGGCCCGGCCCAGGCCGCGCAGGTGTTCGCGCAGGGCGGTGTAGTCCGCGCCGTGGTGCACGCGGTAGACCAGTTGCAGCCCGGGCACGGCGTCCATCAGGGCCAGGGCCTGGCGCAGCACGGCCCGCGAGCAGTGGCGCCAGATGGTCGTCTTGGTGGTCCAGCCGCTCATGTCGCAAAAGACGCACACCGGGCGCTCCGGGTCCAGCCCGTGGCGCAGGCGCGCCGTGCGCGGGTCGCCGTCCGGGGCCAGGGCCTCCAGGCGCAGCTCGCCCACGGCGCGCACCACCCCCGGCCCCAGGCCGTGGACGCGCTCCATGGTCGCCTGGAAGCGCGCCCCGGGCACGGTGCAGCGCGCCGTGGCGAAGGTGTTGCGCACGGCGCCCATCTCGGCGGGATTGCCGTGGGCGATGTTCAGGGTCGCCACGCCGCGCAGGCGCGCCGGAAGCACGTCGGCCAGCCCCAGGGGCTGGAGGGCGAACTGCGAGACCAGCACATCGGGCGCGAAGGCGTCGAGGATGGCCTCGGCCCGGGCCAGGTCGCGCACGGTCTCGGGCAGGGTGGTGGTCAGTTCGCGGCCCAGGGCCAGTTCCAGGGGCCCGTCCAGCCCGCAGCCCTGGCCCTCGAAATAGGCGCGCGCCGCCGTGCTGCCGCGCAGGGCGTCCATGGCCTCGGCGCCCAAGGCCGCGACGCGGGCCATGCGCTCGGCCTCGCCGGGCACGCTCCAGGACGGCTTGTGGAAGCAGGCCACCCCCGCCGCGCGCAGGGCCGCGCGCTGCCCCGGGACGAAATTGCCGCCCAGCAGCCCCACGGCCAGCCGCGCCCCGGCCCCGCGCAGGTGCTCCAGCACGGGCAGGAGCTGGTGCAGGTAGTAGCCGCCCCAGGTCAGCATCAGGATGCCCGGGCCCGGGCCGGACTCCAGGAAGGCCCGGTCGCAGGGGGCGCCGCAGGCCCCGGGCCGGGAGCCCAGACGCAGGCGGCGGCGCAGACCCGAGGCCACGCGGCGCAGGGCCCGCAGGGCCGCCCGGGGCGCCGGGGCGCGCCCGCCCGCCTCCGGGCCCGGCCCGGGCTCCACCAGCTCCACGTCCAGCCCGCGCAGGCGGCACAGGGCCCGGGCGGCCTCGGGCTCCAGCCCGCCGTCGCCCGTGAGCGCCTGGAGCCAGTAGGCCCCGAAGGGATTCCCGCGCGCGGCCAGCACCACGCGGTCCGGCGCCTCGGCGTCCAGCACGGCGGCCATGAAGGCCCGGGCCTCCAAGACTTCCTTGAGGGAAAGCAGCAGCCAGCTCTGGTGCATGGCCAGCAGCGGATAGCCGCGCCAGGAGGCCACCCGGGCCACCGCAGGCAGGGCCGCCACCCCCGGGGCCTGGAACCACTCCCAGGCCAGGCGCCGGGCGCGGTCGAACAGGGCGTGCTTGTCCAGCCCCCAGGCCAGGGCCTCGTGGGCCCGGTGGGGCACACCCCGGGCCTCCAGGGCCAGGCGCGCCTCCAGGGTCGGGGCGAAGACCGTGGCCCGGCCCGCGCCCGCCTCCAGGCGCGCGGCGACCCACGCGGCGTCGCGTCCGGTCATGGCCAGCAGCAGTTCCTTCATGGCTCCAGGGCATCCTCGACGCGGTTTGCGGCAATGAACGCGGCCTCGGCGCGGACCATCCGCGCCCCGGCAGGCCCGGGCGGCACCACGCCCTCGATGGTCACCAGCGCAGGCCGCGCCTGGCGCAGGAAGCGCGCGGCGCGCTCCCCGGCCTGGGGCGCCAGATGGACCATGCTGTGCCGCGTGGAGAACCCCGGGCCCATCAGGGCCTGCGGGTAGAGGTTCCCCGGCCAGGAAAAATGCACCTGCCCCACCGCTGCCCCCAGGGCTCGCAGGAACTGTTCCGGCCCGGCCCCGCCCCGGGCCTCGGCTTCCAGGGCGTGGGCGTAGTCGAGCACCACGCCCCAGCGCGGGTGCTCGCGGGCCGCCGTCTGGCAGTCCTCGAGGCTCGCGCCCCGGGCGGCGTCGCCGTCCAGGTTCTCGAACAGCAACGGCAGGCCCCGGGGCGCGGCAGCGCGCGCGGCGGCAAAAAGCTCCGCCATGTCCAGGTGCAGGCTGGCGTGGACCACGAGCCCGGCCTCGAACAGCTCCCCGGCCAGGGCGATGCACGGCCCGAGGTCGGCCCACCCGGGCCGGGCCCCGCGCCGCGCGGCGAAATGCAGCGTATTGGCGGGAAACGCCCCCAGGGCCGCGCGCACGTCCGCGCGCTCCAGGGCCGCGCGGTGGCGCTGCATCTGATCGGTGAAAAAACCGATCTCGAAGCCGTCCACCACCCCCGCGTAGGTCCGCGCCGCGTGCAGCACCAGCGCCGCGCGGTCCTCCAGGGCCGGGTCCACCAGGCCTTGCAGGGCCAGGGATATGGCCGCCCGCCCGCTCACGGCGCTACAGCCCATGACGGAAGCCGCCGTCCCAGGCAAAGGGCGCAAAGCGCAGGCCCCGGCGGCGCAAGAAGTTGCGCAGCTCGTGGACCAGCCTGTCCTGCGGGCCGGAGAACTCCCGGGCCGCGAGGTCGAATACGGCGCACTCCGCGCCCGCCTCCGGCAGCGGGCCGAAGGCCAGCACCACGCTGCCCGGGGCCGGGGCCGCCTGCGCCCCGTGGGGCTCCTGGGCTTCGTGGGGCAGAAAAATGACGGTCCGCCGCGTGCCGTCCGCAAGCCCGACCTCCAATGCGTCGCCCTGGGCGCGCACGGTGCAGCCCTTGAAGGCCAGATGCCCGGCAAACTCGCGCAGCACGGCCCGCATGGCCTCGTCCTTGTCGACGGCGGGCAGCTCGCGGCGCAGGCCCCGGCGCGTGACCGTGGCCGGGACTCCTGCGGCCATGCATTCCGGCGGCACGGGCCCGGTGACGGTGGAGTTGGACATGACCACGGCCCCGGCGCCCACCACCACACCCGGCAGCACCTGGCAGCCCGCGCCGACCCAGGCGTTGGCGCACAGCCGCACCCCGGCGAAGGCCACGCTGTAGCCGTCCAGCACGCTCTGCCAGAAGCGGTGGGTGAACACGTAGACCCCCGGGCTCAGGGCCGATTCGTCCTCGAGCACCACCTCGCGGCAGGTGTTGACGAAGCAGCGCGGCGAGACAAGGCTCGCCCGGCCCACCAGCAGGCGCGATTCGGCACTGCGCCCGCCGCCCAGGTCCACTTCCACGCCCTCGCCGACATAGGCCCCGTCGGCAGCCACAAATTCTCCCGTGACCACGCTGGTGCGCGCCCCGACCTTGGCCTGGGGCCCCAGGTACACGGCGTCGGCCTCGATATGCGTGCCCGCGCCGACCACGGCGCCCTCGGCCAGCACCACCCGGCGGGCGACGATGCGCGCGCCCGGCGCGATGGTCGCCCCCGGCGCCACGGCCCAACCCGGCCCGCGCCCCGTGCTCCCGGGGCCCAGCTCCAGCGGGGGCGCGCCCGCAGGCAGGGGCTCCAGGGCGGCCAGGGCCGCGCGCGCCAGGCGCACGAAGTCCAGCCCGGCGCTGGGCACGGGGTCCGGTGTCCAGTTCGGGGGGGCCGGGGCGGCCTCCCGCGCGCCGTGCCCGCGTGCGCCACGCGCCAGCAGGCGTTCCTTGGCCGTGGAACGCGGGGCGGGCGGTTCTTCAGGCCCGGGTGCCCCGGCGGCGGCGCTCTCCCACTGCCCCAGGGGCTCGGCGGCGGAGTCGGAAAGCACCAGGGCCACGGCGCCCACGCGGGCCGTCTGCCCGGCGGCCACCAGCACCAGGCGCACATGCCCGGGGGCCTCGGCCTCCACGGACACGGCGGCCTTGGCCGTTTCCAGCACGAACAGTTCCTGCCCGGCGGCCACGAAATCCCCGGCCACGGGCAGAACGTCCGCCACCAGAATCTCGTCCTCGTTGGCGTTGAGCCTGGGTATGGTCACGACGTGCAGCATGATGCTCCGCTTGCGCTCCTTTCCCGCCGGGCCTCCCGGAAGGACTACAGGAAATCCTCGTCCACGGTGCGCACGGCGGCGGCCACGATGTCGCCCGCCTGGGGCAACACCCGGGCCTCGCAGTCGCGCCGCGCGGGGATGGCCTCCAGGGCCGCGCCCACGCGCTGGGCCGGGGCCGCCAACTCCAGGGGCGCCAGCAGGGCCAGCACCTCGGCGCCCCAGCCCCAGGCGCCCACGCCCTCCTCGGCTACCACCACGCGCCGCGTGCGCGCTGCGCTGGTCAGAATGGGCCCGGGGTCCAGCGGGCAGATGCGCTGCGGCACCACGAGTTCGCAGACCAGCCCTTCCTCGCGCAGCAGCGTCCCGGCGGCCTCCAGGGCCAGGGGCGTCATGCCCCCGTAGGCCACCAGGGTCACATCGGGGCGGCCCGGATGGGCCAGCACCGCCGTGCCCGGGGCGGCCCCGGCCAGGGTCAGTTCCATCCCGTGGCGCTCCCGCAGGGCTTCTGCGTCCAGAACATCCTCAAGATACAGCAGTTTGTTCTCCACGAAAAGCACGGGGCAGGCCGTGCCGAGCACGGTGGCGCGCAACAGGGCCCCGGGGTCGCAGACGTGGGTCGCGGCCACCACCTCCAGCCCCGGAACGCCGAAGAAGAGCTTCTCCAGCGTCTGGCTGTGGGTCGGGCCATAGCCCCGCCGCCCGCCCATGGGCGTGCGCACCACCAGCGGCACGGACGCGGCCTCGCCGTACATGGTCCGGAACTTGGCGGCCTGGTTGACCAGCTGGTCGGCCGCCAGGGTCACGAAATCGCCGAACATGATCTCCACCACGGGCCGCAAGCCCGCCAGGGCCAGCCCCGTGCCCAGGCCGACAATGCCCGCCTCGCTGATGGGCGTGCCCAGCACGCGCCCCGGGAAGGCCGAGGACAGGCCCGCCGTGATCTTGAACGCGCCGCCGTAGGGGTCGCGCACGTCCTCGCCCAGCACCAGCACGCCCGGGTCGTCGCGCAGCAGCCCGAGCAGGGCGCGATTCAACGCCTCGTGGACCCTCATGACGCACCTCCCTCCAGCCCGGACGCCACCGCCGCCAGGGCCGCATCGATGCGCGCCCGGGCCCAGGCCTCGGCGGCCTCCCGCTCGGCCTGGGCCAGCCGCGCGCCGTGCACGGCCAGCGGGTCCAGGGCGCACAGGGCGGCCACGGCCTCGGGGGGCCGGGTGTCGTCGCCCTTGCTGTGGGCGCACAGGCGCTGCGTGTGCACCACGGCGAACAGCGGCCGCCCCGAGTCGCGCACGGCGCCCACGGCCTCGCGCCCGAACTCGCGCAGGGCCAGAACGTCCGTGGAGTCGATCTCGGCGGTCCGGATGCCGAAGGCCGCGCCGCGCGCCACCATGGACCCGGCCACGGCATCGGCGGTCGGAGTGGTCTGGGCGTAGCCGTTGTCCTCCACCAGGAACAGCACGGGCAGGCTCCACAGGGCGGCCATGTTCAGAGCCTCGTAGAGCACGCCCTGGCCCAGGGTCCCGTCGCCCAGGCACAGGGCCGTGACCCCGCCCTCGCGGCCCGCGAGCCGCGCGCCCAGGGCCAGCCCACAGGCCACCGGCGCCCCGCCGCCCTGGATGCCGTTGGACAAAAAGCCCCCGTCGCGCAGGTGCTGGCTGCCGCCGCGCCCGGCGCAGACCCCGCCGTCCAGGCCCAGCACCTCGCCCAGCAGCCCGGCCAGGGAGCCGCCGAAGGCCAGGTAGTGCCCGTGGCAGCGGTGGTTGCTGACCACATGGTCCCGCCCGGGGTCCAGCAGGCCGATGATGCCCACGGCGTTGGCCTCCTGGCCGATGCAGGCGTGGGTGGTGCCGCTGACCAGCCCCCGGTTGAACAGCGCCAGCAGGCGCTCCTCGGTGCGCCGGACGAGCAGCATGGCGCTGTAGAGCCGCGCGTTGGCGGACAGGCCCGGGGCCAGCCCGGCGAAAAGGTGGTCGCTCACGGCGCGCCCTCCCCGGCCATGGCCAGCACAGCCCGGGCCACGCGCCCGCCCCCGGCGCCGTCCACGGCCTCGCGCCCGGCGCGGCTCATGGCCGCAAGCCGCGCGCGGTCGGGCAGCACGGCGGCGCACACGGCGGCCACGGCCCCGGGCAGGGCGTCGCGGTCGCGCCCCAGGTCCAGGCACGAGCCGCAGGCGGCGAAGAAACGGGCCGTCACCTGCTGGCGCTCGCGCGTGGACACGGCGGCGCAGGGCACGCCCAGGGCCGCCAGGTCGAACAGCGTGTTGCCCGAGGTGGAAAAGACGAAGTCGGCCCCGCCCAGGATTTCCGCCAAATCCGGCGCGCCCCGGTGAACGCGGGCCACACGGGCGGCGTATTCGCGCTCGCGCTGCGCGGCGTCGGGCGTGGCTGCGCCGAGCACGACCTCGACCTCGGCCCGCAGGCCCGAGGCCGCGATGCCGTCCAGGATCGGCCCGGTGAAACCCCGGTGGTCGTTGCCGCCGCAAAAGACCGCCACGCGCGGCACCTCGCGCGTGAAGGCCTTGCCCTGCGCGGCCAGAGCCGCGAAGCTCGGGGCCAGGATGTAGCCCTCGGGCCCCAGCAGCACGCGCGCGGCGCTGGCCTGGTACCACTGGCGGCGCTGGGCCGGGCAGGTGTTCACCAGCACTGCGGCCTGGAAATCCATGGGCCCGCAGCGGTCGGAGAACACGCACAGCGGCAGCCCGGCCCCGCGCGCCGCGCCCAGCTCGGCGTCCAGGTCCGCCGGGACGTACTGCGGGTTGTCCAGCAGGTCGTCGTCGCCCGGGTCGGGTTCGAGCAGATCGACCACCGCCCCCGCGTAGCGCCCCGAGGCGTAGGCCGCGCGCAGCAACTGCGGGTCGGCCCGCCAGGGGTCGCCCGGGCCGGACACGGGCACGGCCCGCAGCCCCCGGGCGGCCAGGAAGTCCGTCACCGGCGGCACCAGGGTCGCGCCCAGGGCCAGCACCTCGGCCCCGGGCCCGGCGGCCCGCAGGTGCTCGGCCAGGAACATGGCGCGGAACACATGGCCCATGCCGATGTGCCGGTTGCCGTCAACGCGCAGGGCAAAGGTCGGCACGGCCCCGCCTACCGTCCGCCCCGGGCCAGCACGGTGTCCAGGGTGAAGGGCGCGTCCATGGGCATGTCCGCAGCCAGGGCCCGGCCCAGGATCTGGGGCAGCAGCTCGGGCTCCAGGCCGTGCTCGCTGCACTTGCAGGCCACGTCGGCGCGCTCCAGCACCGTGCCCGCCGCCAGGGGCCGCGCGGCCACCAGCCGACGGCGGTGCAGGCGGCGCATCTCGTGCTCGGCGGCCACCGGGCGCTTGACCGGCGAGCCCAGGGCGGCCTCCACGCAGCGGATCTCGCGGGCCATGGCCGCGAAGTCGTCGGGGATGAGCGACAGGCGCTGATCCGGCCCGGGCAGGGCGCGGTCCAGGGTGAAATGGCGTTCGATGACGCAGGCGCCCAGGGCGGCGGCGGCGATGCTCACGCCGATGCCCGGGGTGTGATCCGAATAGCCCACGGGCACGTCGAAGCAGCGGGCCATGGTCTGCATGGCCGCGAGGTTCACGTCCTCGTAGCGCGGGGGGTAGTTGGAGGTGCAGTGCAAGAGGATCACCTCGCGCACGCCGTGGCGCTCCAGCACGCCCAGGGCCTTTTCCACCTCGCCCAGGTAGCACATGCCCGTGGAGAGGATCACCGGGCGGCCCGTGGCGGCCACGGCCTCGATGAGGTCCAGGTAGGGCACGTCCAGGGAGGCGATCTTGAACACCGGGACGCCCAGGCCGTCCAGCAGGGCGACCATGGAATGGTCCTCGGGGGTGGAGAAGAAGTCCAGGCCCCGGGCCTGGGCGTGGTCGCGCAGCAGGGCGTGGTTTTCCGGGCGCAGCTCCACTTCCTGGGTGGACTCGTAGGCCGACTTGGCCCCGCCGGAGGTCTCACGGATGTGCGTCGCGCTGGGCAGCTCGCGGATGAGCAGCTCGCGGGCGGTGAAGGACTGGAACTTCACGGCGTCGGCCCCGGCCTGGGCGGCGGCGTCGATCATCCGCCGGGCCAGGTCCATGTCCGCGTTGTGGTTGCGCCCGATCTCGGCGATGAGGTAGGCGGGGCAGCCCGCGCCCACCTGCCGGGACCCGATGGAAAACGTCTTGCGAAAAGCCATGATGGTCACTCCTTTGCCCGCAGGCGGTCGTAGGCGTCGATGAGTTCGGCCAGCCCGGCGCCCAGGCGGGCCTCCGGGTTCGGGCCCAGGCGCGCGGCCAGGGCCCGGGCCAGGGTCAGGTCCTGGGCGGTGTCCACGGTGACGCGCGCGTCCGGGCGCTCGCAGCCCGGCGGCGCGTCCACGCAGCCGATGCGCAGGCCCAGGTGGTTGTCCAGGAACCAGGTGTTGATATGCTCGCGGTGGCGCGGGTCCTGCGTGCGCTGGTGCAGCCCGGCCAGCAGCGGCCCGGGGAAGGCGTCGGCCCCGGCGCCGTAGGGCACGCGCGCGGCGTAGCAGTAGTCCAGCCCGGCGGCCAGGAAATGGCGCACCACGCGCTGCACCGTGGCCGGGTCCGTGAAGGGGTTGTCCGCCGTGATGCGCACCACGCAGCGCGCGGGATGCGCCTCCAGCACGGCGGCAAAGCGCGCCAGCACGTTGGCGGCCTCGCCGCGCACCACGGGCAGGCCCAGGGCCCGGCCCAGGGCGGCCACGGGCTCGTCCTCGGGCCCGGTGGTGGTGGCCAGGACCACGCGGTCCAGGGCCCGGCAGGCCAGGGCCCGGCGCAGCACCCATTCCAGCACCGGGCGGCCATCCAGGTCGGCCAGGGCCTTGCCCGGCAGCCGCGTGGAGGCCATGCGGCACTGCACCACGCCCAGGGCGGCGAGTTCGCTCATGCCCCCTCCCCGGCCCGGGCCAGGGCCGCCGGGGCCAGGGCCCGGGCGAAGTCCATGTCCTCGGGGGTGTTGATATCCCAGGCGGCGAAATGGTCCATGACCACGCCCCGGCTGGTGGGGCCGTAGAAGTGGCCCTGGCGCAGGAAGGCCTCGGGCCGCCCGGCGAAAATGCCCCCCGCCGGGTGGAACAGGGCGGGCACGTCCTGGGTGCGGGTCACGCGGGTCAGGGCGCCCTCGTGGACCGGATGGACCCCCGGGCCGCCGCCCTCGCCCAGGGCCAGGGCGAAGAACGGCGGCGAGGCAAAGGGCGCCACGCCCACGGCGAACTCGACCCCGGGCTCGTCCAGGGCGGCCAGCACCCGGCGGATGTCCCCCGCGCCCCGGAAGGGGCTGGTGGGTTGCAGCAGGCAGAAGGCTCCGGCGGGCCCGAAGCGTTCGGCCAGCCGCGGCAGGGCCCAGGCCAGCACGTCCAGGGCCGTGGCCGTCGCGGTGCACAGCGCCGCGGGCCGGGCCTCGGCCAGCACCCCGGGCAGCCCGGCGCACTGTTCCAGGATCAGCGGATCGTCGGTGCTGACCAGCAGCGGGTCGAACAGCCCCGTGGCCAGGGCCGCGTCCACGGTCCAGCGGTACAGGGGCCTGCCGTGCAGGTCCTGGCAATTCTTGCCCGCCAGCCGCGAGGAGCCCTTGCGGGCCACCACGATGCCCAGACGCCTCACGGCTCCACCCCCAGGGCCCGCACCCCGCCGGGATGCTCGCATTCCAGCGCCAGGGCCCGGCGGGCAAAGCCCACGTATTTCTCGAAATCCTTTTCATAGTAGCCATTCCCGGCCTCGCGCTCGCGCAGCACGAAGGCCAGCTTGGCCAGCACGTCCCAGGCCAGGGCCGCCAGCCCCGCCGCAGCCTCGGCAGCGGGCAGGGGCGCCAGGGCCGCATAGGCGGCCATGAAGCGGGCCATGCCCGCCGCATCGCCGCCCGAAAGGCGCAGGGCCGCGAACAGCGCGTCGGCCACCCGGGGCCCGCTGGCGAAAGAATCGTAGTCCAGCACCAGCGCCCCCTGCGGCCCGAGCAGGAAATTGCCCTGGTGCAGGTCGCGGTGCACGAGTTGCGCGGGCAGGGCCTGGGCGGCGGCGGCCAGGGGCGCCACGGCCCGGGCCAGATCGGCCAGCCCGGCGCGGGCCAGCAGCCCGGCGGCCTGCGCGGGCGCCACGGCCCGGGGGCAGGCCGCGCGGCCCGGCATCCGGGCCAGGGCCAGGTGCAGCCGGGCCACGGCCCGGGCCGCGCGGCCCAGGCCCTGCCCGGCCCGGGGCACCTCGCCCGGGGCCAGCTCCATGAGCCCGTACCAGCCGTCAGCCCCGGCCAGGACCAGGGCCCCGCCGCGCGTGCGCAGCATGGGTGGGGCCACCCCGGCGGCCAGGGCCGCGCCGAGCACGCCTTCGAGCAGCGGAGCCCGCTCCGGGGTCAGCATGCGGTGGCGCTTGGCCAGCAGGGTGCGGCCCGCGTGCTCCGCCGCCAGCAGGTCCGGCCCCAGGGGCCGCCAGGCCGTAGGGTCCGGCCCGGCGAGCCCGAAGGCCCCGGCCAGGGCCGAGAGGCCCCCGGGGCTGGCGAAACTTGCGGCGGCGGCGCGGGCCGGGGCGATGTGCATCACAAATCCTCGAAGCGGATGAAGGCCCCCGCGCGCACGGCGCGGCCCAGGGGGCGGCCTTCCAGTTCGTCCCAAAGCTCCACGCCGATGCCCAGGCGCGGCTTGCCGAAGGTCACGTTGTCCCAGGTGATGGGCTCGCCGGGGGCCAGGTCGCGCCGGGCCACCAGGGCCACGCGGTGCGGCGAGGTGGGCCGCAGCCCAGGGCCCATGGGCCGCGCGGGCTGGCCCAGGGCCTCCCAGGCCCGGCCCAGGGCGGCCACGAAGCCCGGCAGGTCGGCGCGGCTCACGGCCCAGATATGCTCGCATTCCTCGATGAAGCGGTCCTCGGACACGGGCTTCTCCACGGCGTGGGCCCCGGCGACCACGGCGGCGAAGGCCATGTCGTAGCCGTCGCAGTGGTCCGACAGGCCCACGGGGCAGCCGAAAAGCTCCTGGTAGCGGGCGATGGCGCGCAGGTTGTGCCCGGCGGGCGGGGCCGGGTGTCCGTCGGGGTTGTGGTTGACCACAAGCTGGCGGCAGCCCGCGTCGCGCGCGGCCTTCACGGCCATTTCCACCTCGTGCTGCCAGGCGCCGCCCGTATCCAGGAACAGCACCAGCCCCGAGGCCGCCGCATAGCGGATGAGCGGATAATGCACGATGTCCGGCGAGGCGATCTTCACCGCGCTGGCGCCGATGGCCACCAGGAAGTCCACGCGCTCGCGGGTGTGGGCCGTGGCCATGAAGGGCAGGCCCAGCTCGTCGGCCAGCAGCTTGACCTGGTGGTGCTGCTCCAGGGTGAACTGGTAGCGGCGCATGTGCTCCAGCAGGGGCACCGCGTGGCGGCCCGAGCGGGTGGAAAAGGTCTTGGTGGCCGAGGGATCGCGCACCTCGGACTCGTGGAACAGCTCGGTCTTGATGCACCCGGCCCCGGCCTCGGCGGCGGCGCGGGCGTTGTCCAGCGCCACGTCCAGCCGCCCCCGGTGGCAGATGCCCAGCTCGGCCACGAACAGCGGCGGCTGCCCGGGCCCGATCTCGCGCTCACCCAGCCTGACGGTCTGCATCGGCCCCTCCCCGGGCCGCGCGGCCCGCTGCGTCGTCCTGTTCCAGAAAGCGGATCACCGACACCGTGCGCCCGCCCACCGTGAGGGTATCGCCCGTGAACTGCCCGCCGTCGGGGCACAGGCGGCAGGCCTCGTAGTCCAGCCGCCGCCGGGCGCGCATGGCCGCGCGGAACTCGCGAAACCGCGCGCCGTTCCAGATGTCCGCAATGCTCTGCTCCCCCGCGTTGCCCATGCGGTTGTGCAGGAAATAGTCGCCGTGGCAGGGCACCACGTCGCCGTTCCAGGTCACGAACACGCGCTGGAAGGGCGAGGCGCAGACGTAGTCCGGGTCGTGGCGGATCAGCTCCGGGGCCTCGCGGTGCTGCTCGGCGATGACCGCGATGCGGTCCACCCACGGCTCCCAGAAGCCGAAATATTCCGGGTTGCGCGCGATGCAGCCCGAGATGGTCTGCACGCGCACCAGCGGCTTCACGCGGCCCTCGCGGCGCTTCAAGTCATGCAGGCCCTTCACCACGCCCTCGATCCAGGCAAAGGAGATGGGCCTGCGGATGCGCTCGTAGTCCGCGCCCAGGCCGTCGATGGAAAAGGAGATCCAGTCCAGCCCGGCGTCCACCAGGGCCCGGGTCAGCTCGGGGGTCATCAGCCCGCCGTTGGTCAAAAAGGCCACATCGGGGATGCCCGTGGCCTTGGCGTAGCGCACCATGTCGGGCAGGCGCGGGTTCAGAGTCGGCTCGCCGCGCCAGGAGAGCTTGAGGGAGAACACCCCGTGGGCCGCGCACTCGTCCACCACCTTGCGGAACAGGTCGAAGTCCATGTTCCCGCCCGCGGCGAACATGTCGGACTGGGCCCGGGTGCACATGGGGCACTGGAGCTGGCAGGACAGGGAGGCCTCCAGGTCCACGGTGAGCGGAAAGCGCGGCACCACGCCCAGCCGGGGGAACCAGTACCACTTGAAGCGGTCCCACAGCAGGCGCGCGGTGTGGCCCCGGCGCAGGAAATAGCGCAGGTTGTCCAGGGGCTTGGAAACTACGAAATAGTTGAAGTTGATGCGCATCATGGCCGCGCGGTCTCCTTGCCAGGTGCGCCCGGTGCGCCGGGCGCGCCCGCCGCGCCCAGGGCGGCGCCGAAGTCCTCGTACCAGCGGGCGGCCCCGGGGCGGCCCGCCTCGCGGCAGGCGCCCGCCACGGCCTCCAGGCACGGGCCCAGGCGTTCCAGCAGCGGGCCGTACTCCTCGGGGTGGCTGCGGGCCATGGCCGTCATCATGGCCACGTCGCCGCTGCCGCCATAGGCGTTGTAGAGCTGCTTGCGCTCGATGCCCAGGATGAACGACCGGAACACGGACTTGGCCACATGCAGCAGCGGCTCCAGGCGCCGCACGGGGTCGGCCTCGGCCCGGGCCTGGGCCAGGCGGCGGTCCAGGTCGGCCAGGTCCGGGCTGACCATGGCGATGAGGTCCAGGGTGCGCATCCCGGGGTGCAGGCGGGGGATGTCCGCCAGGGGGAAGGTGGACAGGTCCGCGCTGAAGGTGGACTTGAAGAGCACCTCGTCCACGCCCAGGTCCAGGGCCATGCGCTGGATGGCTTCCAGCTCGCGCAGGCTGTCGTTGTGGTTGAACAGGATGTACTGCCAGATGATGCGCGGGGTGGCCGAGCCCGTGGCCGCCCGGCGGGCGGCGATGGCCCGGGTCAGCTTGAGGATGGTCTCCAGCCGCCCGCCCCGGCGGTAGCGCACGTAGGTCTGCTGGTCCACGCCGTCGATGGCGATCTTGATCTTGTCCAGCCCGCTGTCCACGATGGCGTCGTCGTAGCTGGCGTTGCCGTTGGTGTTGACCAGAAAATCCGTGCCCAGCCGGTTCTTGGCCAGGGCGACCATGTCCCACAGCCGGGGGTGCAGGGTCGGCTCGCCGCGCCCGCTGAAATACATCCAGCGCACGCCCAGGCCCGCGCGCGCGATGGAGCCCACCACCGCCTCGTAGACCTTGTGGGGCAAAAAATGCGGCGGGGTGCGAAAGCTGGCGCGCTCGGCCCGGGGGATGCAGAAGCGGCAGTCCAGGTTGCAGTTGGAGGTGGCCTCCAGGTGCATCCACTCGATCTCGCTGCCCAGGGCCTCCAGGCGCGGCGGCTCCAGGGGCTCGAAATAGATGCACTTCAGGCACACGCCGGGGTGTGGCGGCAGGCCCGAGGCCATGGCCTCGCGCACGCGGGTGTGGGCCGCGTTGCGGTAGAAGTCGGACACGAAGTCGAAGGGCCGCCCGTCCACGGGCATGCGGCCCAGCACGACCTCCTCGCCGGGGCCGCAGTAGCAGGCCAGCTCGCCGTTGGCGCGCATGTACACCCCGCGGATCATCCTGCAATACATCGCTCGCGCTCCTTGGCGCCCGGGCCCGGGGCCCAGGCGCGCTACAGCCCCTGCACCCCGGGCAGGCGCAGCTGGTTCATGTCGTAGCAGGTCCGGCACAGGGGCAGGCGGTCGTGGCCCATGTCCGCGAGGATGTCGCGGTAGGCCTCCATGCGCCGCCCGGTCCAGATGGCCGCCAGGTCCTCGCGCAGCAGGTCGCCGACGATCATGAACTCGTCGTAGTCGCGGCAGCAGGCGCTGACCTTGCCGTCCCAGTTCACGGACAGCACGTCGAAGACCTGGAAGCACACGGGGTGGACCTTGACCACGCTCTCGGCGGCCTTGAGGCGACGCAGGGTCTCGCGGCCCTGCTCGTCCAGGGCGACCTTGTCGGGGTCGATATGCTCCAGCACCGTGCGGCCCACCTGGTGCGAATCGCTCACGGGGCGCACGCGCTCGCGGAAGGCCGCGATGGCCGGGGCGCCCTCGGCGGTCACGGTGGTGGAGACGTGGATGTACGGCCCCGGGGCGTCGCCGCGCAGGGCGTGCAGCCGGGCCACGCGCGCCAGCAGGTCCTCGAAGAAATTGCGCCCGCGCATCTCGCGGTAGCCGGCCTCGTCCACGCCCTGGAAGGAGAATTTGATGCTGTCCAGGCCCATGTCCACCAGGGCCTGCATGGCCGCCTCGTCCAGGCGGCTGCCGTTGGTGGTCAGGTGCACCAGCAGCCCGGCCTGCTTGGCCCGGCGCAGGTATTCCACCCAGCGCGGGTGCAGGGTGGGCTCGCCCCAGCGGATGAAGCGCAGGGGCATGGCGTGGCGCCCGGCCTGCTCCAGCAGCCGGACGAAGACCTCCTCGGGCATGGCGCCGGTCTTGCGGCGCTGCTGGCCGGTGCCCGTGGGGCAGAAGAAGCAGGAGAAGTTGCAGCAATTGGTCAGCTCCACGTCCATGTAGCGCGGCACGGGCGGCAGGTCGCGGCGCTTGGCGCGCGCGTCCTGGCGGTTGCACAGGTCGTAGGCGTCCTGGAAGGGGTTGCGGCGTTGCGGTGTCGGCATGGCTCAGGCGCCCCAGGGCAGCAGGCAGCGCACGGGCTCGAAGCATTCGGCGTAGGCCACGCCCACCCGGCGCCCGTCGTTGGCGTTCTGGTTGGCGAAATACTCGATCCAGCGCGCGCCCGTGCGGCCCATCTCGGACTCGTGGGCCAGGATGGCCCGGCGCTTGGTCTCGAACACGTCGGAGATGTCGCGGTAGACCGTGCCGTGGAAGGGTTGGCCCGCGTCGTACCAGTTGCTGCGGTACGCCAGAAACCGGGGCACATGCCGCCCGGCCATGAGCGTGGCGCGCGCGGTGCGGCGGTGGTCGCGGTGCAGGTCGTGCTCCCAGTGGGCGTAGAGGGTGTCGATGCCCAGGGCCTCCACCTGGCGCAGGATGGCCGCGCACAGCGCGTCGTCCTCGCGCACGGCCAGGGCGGGCAGCCCCAGGCAGACCAGCTCCGCGCCGATGACTGCGGCGGCGGCCCGGCCCTCGGCCAGGGCCGTGGCGGCGTCGCGCACGGGGCGCCCGTCCGGGTCGCAGAAGGCCGAGTCGGTGACCACGAGCATGATCACGCGGTCCCCGGCCAGCACATGCCGGGCCAGGGTGCCCCCGCAGCCCAGCTCCAGATCGTCGAAATGCGCGCCCACGGCGAGCACGTTCATGGCTGTCTCCCCGGGGCGGCGCCCGCTGCGGGCCGCCCCTGCAAAAGGCCCGCGTCTTCCAGCACCCGGGCCAGCCCCGGGCGCAGGCCGGTCTGCGCCCGCCAGCCGAAAAGCGCCTCGGCGGTGCGCACGTCGGCGATGCTCGCGGGGATGACCTCGGGCCGCCCCTGGTCATGCACGGGCAGGTCCAGGCCCAGCAGGTCGAGCATGGTCTCCACCACCTCGCCCACGCTGTGGCCCTGGCCGGTGCCCGCGTTGACCACGGCCACGCCCGGGCCCGGGCGCAGCGCGGCGCCCACGGCCAGCTCGGCCAGGTCGTCCACGAAGATGAAATCGCGCACCGCCGCGCGGCTGTAGACCGACACGGCCCCCGAGCGGATCTTCTCCACCATGTCGGCCACCAGGAAGCCCTGCTGCTGGCCCGGACCGTAGGGGTTGAATATCCTGAGCACCGTGGCCGAGGCCAGCCCGAAATGGCGGTTCCAGGCCGCGATGGCCTGCTCGCACACGGACTTGGACAGGGCGTAGGGGTTGCCCGCGGTGATGGGCTCGGTCTCCGGGGTGGGGATGACCCGGGCCCGGCCATAGTTGCACGACCCGGCGAAGACGAAATGCGCCCCATGGCGCCGGGCGTGGTCCAGGGCGTGCAGGGTGCCGGTGACGTTGATGTCCATCAGCCGCCGCTGGGCCTCGTAGCTGCCGTCGGTGCGCGTCAGCCCGGCCAGGTGGATCAGGGCGTCGCAGGCCGGGGCGGCCAGGAAGTCGGCACGGTTGCGCACGTCGCCCTCGAAGGCCACATGGTCCAGGCCCCTGTCGCGCAGGGTGCGCATCACGGCCCGGCCGATGAAGCCCGTGGCGCCGGTAACGAGTATGGTCATGCCCGTTCTCCCGCTGCCCCGTGGCCGCCCGGGGCCAGGGGTGTGGTGCTCCAGGGCAGCAGCGGCCGCAGGGGCGCGCCCCGGCGGCTCTGGTCCGTGGAGCCGGTGATGGAATGCCCGGCGAAATGCACGTCGAAGGACAGCACCCGGCGGTACACGTCGTGCTGCACGGTGAAGCGTTGCAGATTCACGGTAAGATGGAAGCGCCGCTCGGCGAACAGGTGCGGGGGCAGCGTCATCACGCACTCGTAGTCCCCGGGGTCCAGCGTCTGCGCGGCGCCGGGGTCGTCCAGGCGCTCGGCGCGCAACAGCGTCTCGCCGCCCTCGTCGGCCAGCAGCACCACCACGTTGGCCCCCGGGGTGCGGGCCAGCACCCGGAAGCGCACGCGCACCAGCACCGGCTCGGTGGAGGAAAAGGCCCGGCGCGGTGCGCCGTCGGCGCCCAGCACGGCGATCTCCAGGCACTCCAGGGTGATTTCCCGGTCCACCCCGCGCACGAGGTGCCGAGCCAGCTGCGCGCCGCAAAGCAGCGCGGCCTCGCTGGGGTCGTGCCCCAGGTAGGCGCCCACGCCCTCGTCCACGGGCCCGTCGAAGGCCACCCGCCCCGCGCGCAGCACCACCACCCGCTCGCACAGCCTGCGCACCGCCGCCATGTTGTGGCTGACGAACAGGATGGTCCGCCCGCTGCGGGCCACGCCGTCCATGCGGTCCAGGCATTTGCGCTGGAAATCCGCGTCGCCCACGGCCAGCACCTCGTCCACCAGCAGGATCTCCGGCTCCAGGTGCGCGGCCACGGCAAAGGCCAGGCGCACGTACATGCCCGAGGAATAGCGCTTGACCGGCGTATCCACGAAGCGCGCCAGCTCCGCGAAGTCCACGATGGCGTCAAACCGCGCGGCCACCTCGCGGCGGGTCATGCCCAGGATGGCGCCGTTCAGGAAGATGTTCTCGCGGCCCGTGAGCTCGGGGTGGAAGCCCGTGCCGACTTCGAGCAGGCTGGCCACGCGCCCGCGCAAAAGGGCCTGGCCTGCGGTGGGCGTGGTGATACGCGTCAAAATCTTGAGCAGCGTGGACTTGCCCGAGCCGTTGTGGCCGATGACGCCCACGATCTGCCCGGCGGGCACCTGGAAACCCACGTCGCGCAGGGCCCAGAAATGGTCCTCGGCGGTGCGCGTGCCGTCGGGCAGCACGGTTTCGGGCCGCGCGCCCGGGGCCAGCCGGGGCCAGCGCCGCCCCAGGGCGCGCCACAGCCGCGCCGGGCCGATGCCGCCCAGCTCGTAGCGCTTGGAGAGCCCGCGCGCGTCGATGGCCAGAGGTGGCTGCGCCATGGCTACACCGTGTCCATGAAGTTCTTCTCCACCCGCGAGAACGCCGCCAGCCCCAGCAGCAGCACGCCCAGGCTCACCGCCGCCGCCACGCCCAGGGGCAGCCCCGGGGCCAGCCCCTGGCCCAGCAGCCCGAAGCGCAGGGCTTCCAGGATGGCGGCCATGGGATTGGCCAGGGCCAGGGCCTGCCAGCCCTCGGGCACCAGGGACAGGGGGTAGATCACCGGGCTGGCGAACAGCAACAGCTGGACCCCGAAGGCGACCACGAAGCCCAGGTCGCGGTAGCGCACGGTCAGCGCCGCCACCAGCAGCCCCAGGCCCAGGCCCAGGGCGGCCATGAGCAGCACCAGCGCCGGAGTCAGCAGGGCCCAGGGCCCGGGCGCTGCCGGGGCGCCGGCCCACAAGAAATAGCCGAGAACGCACAGGAAAATGGCGAACTGCACCACGAAGGTCACCGCCCCGGTGAGCACCACGGCCAGGGGCACCGCCAGGCGCGGGAAATAGACCTTGCCCAGCAGGGCGGCGTTGGCCCGCAGGCAGGAGGAGACCGTGGTCAGGCAGTCGGCGAAAAACCGCCAGGCCACCACCCCGCACAGGTAGAACAGCGCCTGGGGCAGCCCGTCGGTGGGCAGCCGGGCCACCCGCCCGAAGACCACGGTGAAGACCAGGGTCGTCAGCAGCGGCTGGAGCACGAACCACAAGGGGCCCAGGGCGGTCTGCTTGTACTGCGCCAGGACGTTGCGGCGCACGAAAAGCGCCACGAGATCCCGCGCGGCCCACAGCTCGCGCAGGTCGAGGTCCAGCCAGCCCGACCGGGGCCCGATGACGCGAACCGGGTATTCGTGCTTGGGTGCGTCCATCCTCGCTGCGTCCTTCCTGGATGCTCCCGCCCGGGGCGGGCGGCGCGCGGCCATCCTGGCCGCCTTGCGCATTGTAACAGGTGACACGGGCGCCAGAAACACGAATTTCCGCGCCCGGGGCCGGGGCGTAAAAATGCCGCCCCGGGGGTCCCGCCAGCGGGGAAGCAAGAACCATGCCCCCCTCTGCCCCGCCCCGGCGGGCGGCGGGCACAAAAAACCCGGCCTGGGCCGGGTTCCTGTCGGGCTCTGCCCGGTGCGGCGGGGCCTCAGCCCCGCATGATGGTTTGCCTGCGGTCGGGCCCCACGGAGACCAGGGAGCAGCGCACGCCGAGCACGGCCTCGATGCGCTCCACGTAGCGGCGGCAGTTTTCCGGCAGGTCGGCGAAGGTGCGGCAGGCGCTGATGTCCTCGCTCCAGCCGGGCATGGCCTCGTAGACCGGCTCCACCAGGGCCATGGAGTTCTCCTCCAGGGGCGGGTAGTCCTGCTGGCGGCCCTTGTAGCGGTAGGCCGTGCAGAGCTTCAGCTCCGCCAGGCCGCCCAGCACGTCGAGCTTGGTCAGGGCGATGTCCGTGGGGCCGTTCAGGCGCACGGACTCGCGCAAGAGGGCCAGGTCGAGCCAGCCGCAGCGGCGCTTGCGCCCGGTGGTGGCGCCGAATTCGGCGCCCACGCGCTGCATGTGCTCCCCGGCGGCGTCGCCCAGCTCGGTGGGGAAGGGCCCGGAGCCCACGCGGGTCGTGTAGGCCTTGACCACGGCCACCACGCGGGTCAGGGCGCCGGGGGCGCAGCCGCTGCCCGCCGCCGCGTTGCCCGACACGGTGTTGGAGGAGGTCACGAAGGGATAGGTGCCGTGGTCGATGTCCAGGTGCGTGCCCTGGGCGCCCTCGAAGAGCACGTTGCGCCCGGCGGCCATGGCCTCGCCGACGATCCCGGCCACGTCGCCCACATACGCCGCCATGCGCCCGGCCACGGGCAGCACCTCGCGGAACACGGCCTCGGCGTCCAGGGCGGGCTGGCCGTAGAGCCCGGCCAGAAGAGCGTTCTTCTCCACCAGGGCCCGCTCGATCTTGGCGCGCAGCAGGCCGGGGTCGGCCAGGTCCGCGGCGCGGATGCCGATGCGGGCCATCTTGTCCTCGTAGCAGGGGCCGATGCCGCGCCCGGTGGTGCCGATCTTGTCGCCGCTGGCCTTGGAGGTCTCGCGGGCGGTGTCCAGCAGGCGGTGGTAGGGCATGATGACATGGGTCTTGGCGCTGACGACCAGCCGCCCCGGGCTCACGTCCACGCCCCGGGCCGCCAGCTTGTCCACCTCCTGGAGGAAGACCACCGGGTCCAGGACCACGCCGTTGCCCACCAGGCAGCGCTTGGAGCCGTGCAGGATGCCCGAGGGGATCAGGTGCAGGATGACCTGCTCACCGTCCACGACGAGGGTATGCCCGGCGTTGTTTCCGCCTTGGAAACGGACAATGATCTCGGCATCTTCGGTGAGAAGATCCACGATCTTGCCCTTGCCCTCGTCGCCCCACTGGGCGCCCATGACCACGGTGTTTGACATTTCGTTCTCCTTCTGTCAGAACCACGTTCCCCTTTTGCCGACGCCCGCGCAGAGCGCAGCAAAAGGCATCCTTGTCTAAATAACGCTTCCGGCAAAGTCAACAGTCTTTCATTGCTGTGAAAGAGACGCCGGGGCCCGGGTGGCAGGCTTCTTGCTTTGCCCCCTGTTTCCAAAGACCATGCACGTCAACATACCAACACGCCCCCGGGCCGGTGATCTGGTGATCCTGGCCGTGGCCCTGCTGCTTCTCGTGGAGCTGGTCTACGCCATGCATTGGCGCGAGGCTGGCTACCGCGCGCGCACGGTGCTGCGCGTGGCCGTGCCCGGGCACGAATGGATCCAGGGCGCGCCCGCCCGCCAGGGCCGGGGCTTCGAGCAGGAGCTGCTCGACGCCTACTGCCGCGACAACGGCCTGACCTGGAAGCTCCTGGAAACCGGCACCTGGGACCAGGCCTGGGCCATGCTGGAGCGCGGCAAGGCCGACGTGGTCATCGCCCTGGGCTCCGTCCCGCCCGCCGCCCTGGCCAAGCGCGCGGTGCCCGGCCCGGCCTACGCCCGCTTCAACCCCGTGATCATCCACAACGACCGCCGCTTCGGGGTGCGCACCGACTGCGAGCTGTGCGACCAGCCCATCCTGGTCAGCACCAACGCCGCCCTGCACGACGCCCTCCAGGGCCGGGGCGACGAGCTGGACTGCACGCCCAGCGCCGTGGTCGGCGACGGGCTGGACATCGTGCCCCTGCTGGACACCCTGGACGGCAACCAGGCCCGCTTCGCCCTGGTGGACGAGGGCCGCTTCCGGCTCTGGCAGCCCTTCTACCACCGCATCCGCACCTCGCGCGCCCTGCCCGAGTCCATCCCCTACCGCTGGTACTGGGACGGAACCGACCAGCCCCTGGCCCGCTCCCTGGAGGCATTCTGGACGCGCATGGACGGCAGCCCGGCCCTGGCCGACCTCTACGACAGGTATTTCGGCTTCCTGCCCGAGGAATCCGACCCCTTCGAGCTGGCGCACCTGCTGCGCACCGTGGGCACCCGCCTGCCGCGCTACGGCGCGACCATCGCCCGGGCCGCCGCCCAGAGCGGCATCGACCCGCTGCTGCTGGTGGCCGTGCTCTACCAGGAGTCGCGCTTCGACCCCGGGGCGGTTTCCAAGACCGGGGTGCGCGGGATGATGCAGCTCACCGCCGACACCGCCCGGCGCCTGGGCGTGGACCGCAACGACCCGCGCCAGAGCATCCTGGGCGGCGCGCGCTACCTGCGCATGCTCCACGACGCCCTGGACGACCCCGCCCTGGACGACGACACCCGCTGGCTCTTCGCCCTGGCGGCCTACAACCAGGGCCCCGGGCACCTGAACGACGCCGTGGCCCTGGCCCGGCGCCTGGGCGGCACGGGCGCCTCCTGGCGCGAGCTCAAGGACGCCTTCCCCAAGCTGGCCTGGGAGCGCTGGTACAAGGACGCCAAACACGGCTACACGCGCGGCTTCGAGGCCGTGGCCTTCGTGGAGAGCATCCGCTATTACCACTATGTCCTGCGCGGGCTGGTGGCCCTGGAGCGGCCCGAGGCCCAGGCGCTGGCCGCCGTGTACGACGGCCCCGAGGGCGAGGCCGCCCGCGCCCGGCTGGCGGCAACCCCCGCCGCGCCCACCGACGCCTCCGGCCCCGACGTGGCCGCCGCCGAGTAGCCGCGCCCGCCCCAAGCCCCCCAACGCAATCGGCCCCCTTCCTGCTCCGGGAAGGGGGCCGATTGCGTTGGCGCGCGCCCGGTTTCCGGCGCCGGGGCTAGTCGCCGTCCGGGGTTCCGGGGTCCTTGAAGGGCAGGATGCGCGCACTCCGGGGGGCCTTGGCCTCCTTGCGCGGCATGGGCGGGCGCGAGATGAGCTCCGGGCCGTGCAGCCCGTGCCCCGGCCCCTCGGACGACTGCTTCCAGTGGTAGTTGAAGAGCTGGTTCTTCCAGCGCATGGCCTGGATCATGCCGAAGACCAGCGCCGCCTCCTCCCATTTGCGGGTGGGCTCGAAATGCTGCACCCGGGCTGCGTACCTCTCCCACAGCGAGGCCAGGGAGGCCTCGTCGTAGCCCATGAGCTGGCGGGCCAGTCTTTCCAGAGCCTTTTCCACGGAAATCTCCTTGTTGCGAAACAGGGCGGGAGCACACGGCGGGGGGCGGCGCGACGGCGGCCAGCCCGCGCGCCGGGCCCTTCATTGCCCAGCGGGCCCCGCTATGCTATCAGCACTTCCTCAGCACGTAAATCGAGGAGAACAGCCATGAGCGACCTGAAGGCCATGTACCGCACCATCCAGGGCGACCCCTTCCCCGACGACCTGACCCTGCGCCTGGGCGACCAGGAACTGGTGCTGCGCAAGCGCGGCTGGACCATCGACGGAGAGCGGCGCGGCCTGCGCTACGGCGAGAACCCCGACCAGCCCGCCGCGCTCTTCGAGCTGGTGGGCGGCGGCCTGACCCTGGACGGCGTGACCTTCCGCGGCCCGGGCCAGGGGCTGGTCAGCGCCCTGACCGAGGAGCACATGCTCCAGGCGGGCAAGCACCCCGGCAAGATCAACCTCACCGACGTGGACAACGGGCTGAACATCCTGCAATACCTGACGGCCAAGCCCGCCGCCGTGATCCTCAAGCACAACAACCCCAGCGGCGCCGCCTGGACCGACGAGGGCCTGGCCACGGCCCTGGAACGCGCCTTCCTCGCCGACCGCATCGCGGCCTTCGGCGGCACGGTGGTGGTCAACCGGCCCATGGACGAAGCCTGCGCCGCCCTGGTCAACGGCTCCTATTTCGAGGTTGTCGCCGCGCCGGACTTCAGCGCGGCGGCCCTTGCCCTGCTGCGCCAGCGCAAGAACCTGCGCATCCTGCGCATCCCCGGGCTGGCGGACCTGGGCGCCCTGGCGGGCCAGCCCTTCCTGGACATCAAGAGCCTCGCCGACGGCGGGCTGGTGCTGCAATTCTCCTTCCGCAACCGCATCCTGTCCGCCGCCGATTTCCTGCCCGCCAGCGCGGAAAAGGACGGCTCGGCCTTCACCGCCCGCAAGCCCACGGCCCAGGAGGCCGACGACCTGCTCTTCGCCTGGGCCGTGGAGGCCGGGGTGACGTCCAACTCCGTGATCTTCGCCCGCGACGGCGCCACCGTGGCCATCGGCACCGGCGAGCAGGACCGCGTGGGCTGCGTGGAGCTGACCATCCACAAGGCCTACACCAAGTACGCCGACCTGCTGGCCTCGGGCGAGCTGGGCATGAGCCTGTACGAGCTCAAACTCAAGGCCGGGAGCGACCCGGCCCTGGCCGCCAGGCTGGAGGACATCCAGGCCCGCACCCGCGCGGCGCGCGGCGGGCTGCCCGGCAGCGTGCTGGTCTCCGACGGTTTCTTCCCCTTCCGCGACGGGGTGGACGTGGCCCTGGAGCAGGGCGTCACGGCCATTGCCCAGCCCGGCGGCTCCATCCGCGACTGGGAGATCATCCAGGCCGTGAACCAGGCCTCGCCCCAGGTGGCCATGGTCTTCACGGGCCAGCGTTCGTTCAGGCACTAGGCGGCGCGCGCCGCCCCTGCCGGGCGGCGCCAGCAGCCACAACCCGGCAGGAGCGGCCATGACCCCTGGCCCCCCCGGCCCGGCGGGCGCACCCGCCCCGGGCCCGCGCTTCGAGTTCGGCGCCAACTGGCGCGCCTTCTCCCGCCAGAGCCTGGACCCCCAGGCCCTGGAGGCGGCGCGCCTGTCCCTCACGGCCCTGCTGGGCCAGGGGCGCATCCGGGGCGCGCGCTTCGTGGACGTGGGCTGCGGCTCGGGGCTGTTCTCCCTGGCCGCCGCCGGGCTGGGCGCCGCCGAGGTCCTGGGCTTCGACCTCGACCCCGAGGCCGTGCGCACCAGCCAGGACAACCTGGCGCGCCTGCTGCCCGAACACGCCGGGCGCGTGCGCTTCGTGCAGGGCTCCATCCTCGACCCGGCCTTCACCGCCGCCCTGGCCCCCGCCGGGGTGGTCTACGCCTGGGGCTCGCTGCACCACACCGGGGCCATGTGGCGCGCGGTGGAGGCCGCGGCGGGCCTGACGGCCCCGGGCGGGGCCCTGGCCCTGGCCCTGTACGCCCGGCACTGGACCAGCCCGCTGTGGCTGGGCGTCAAACGGCTCTACAACGCCCTGCCCGGCCCGGGGCGCCGGGCCATGCAGTGGGCCCTGACCCCGCCGCTGCTGCTGGGCGCCTGGGCCACCACGGGCCGCTGGCCCCTGGCCCGGGCCAACCGCGACCGGGGCATGGATTTCCACCACGATCTGGTTGACTGGATCGGGGGCTACCCCTACGAATACGCCTCCCCGCAAGAGGTGGCGGACCGGGCCGCGCGCCTGGGCCTGCGGCCCCTGGCCATGCGCCCCCAGCGCGGCTGGACGGGCTGCGCCGAATACGTTTTCCTGCGCCCCGGCCCCTGAGGCCCGGGCCACGAGCCTGCAAGGCCCCCCGGGGCCATTGGAGCGGATAGAGACGATGAGTTCCCTTGTGCGCTACCCCGGCCCCGGCTGCGTGGTCGAATTCCTGCACGGCAACCGGACCAACGTGGCCTGGGTGCTGGCCGAACAGTCGGGGCGCTACCGCCTGCTGCTGGCCAACCGCCGCGAGACCAAGCTGCCCGCCGCGCGCCTGCTGCCGTGGTCCGGCCCGGCTTATTCCGGCGAGCACAGCCGCGAGGAGATCGTGGACATCCTGACCCGCCACGACCAGGAGCGCGAGGCCCTGGCCGCAGGCGTGGACCCCGCCGAGCTGTGGGAGCTGGCCCAGGGCGACGTGGCCCGGGCCTCCGCCGAGTGGTTCGCCTCCCTGTTGTGGGACGCGCCCGGGCCCGACCGCGTGGCCGCCGTGGGCCGCCGGATGCTGGAGCAGAAATCGCATTTCAAGTTCCAGCCGCCGGACTTCGACATCCACCCCCGCGAAAAGGTCGAGGCGCGCACCGCCGAGCTGGAGGTCCAGCAGCGCCGCGAGCGCGTGGTGGGCGCAGGGCAGAGCCTGTTCCGCGAGCTGTGGGACTGCCACGTCAAGGGCCGCCCGGCCCCCGTGTTCCCCGCCGGGCCGGGCGGGCCGCTGGACCCCGGCCCAGGCGGCGAGGACGGCGAGGCCGCCGACACGGCCCAGGCCCTGCGCGCCGTGCTCCTGGCCGCCATGGCCGAGGAGACCGGCACCCCCGAGGCCGCCATCTGGGCCACCCTCAAGAAGGGCCTGCCCGAGGACCCGCACCTGCCCCTGCTGCTGGCCCAGACCTGGGGTGTGGTGCCCGAGCACTTCAACGCCCTGCTGCTGGCCGAGGGCTACGCCTGGGGCGACGCCTGGAGCGAACCCTTCGCCGACGACATCGCCGCCGCCCGCCAGCGCCTGGCGGCCCTGGCCCGCGAGCCCGAGCCCGAGCCCTACGTCAGCGTGGACTCGGCCACCACCCGCGACATCGACGACGCCTTTTTCGTGCAGCGCACCCCGGACGGGGGCTACCGCCTGCAACTGGCCCTGGCCTGCCCGGCCCTGACCTGGGACTTCGGCTCGGCCCTGGACCGCGCCGTGCGCGAGCGCGCCAGCTCGCTCTACCTGCCCGAGGGCACGAGCCACATGCTGCCCGAGGCCTACGGCCTGGGCCTGTACAGCCTGGAGCAGGGCCAGCCGCGCCCGGCCCTGGTCATGGACTTCACCCTGGACGCCGCAGGCGCCCTGCTCTCCATGCAGCCGCGCCCGGCCTGGGTCCGCGTGGCCGAAAACTCGACCTACGAGGCCCTGGAGGCCGCCCTGGACGGCGCAGCCCCCGACTCCCAGCCCGCCCTGGGCGTGGAGCTGGGGCTCAAGCTGCGCGGGCAGCGCATCGCCCGGGGCGCCGTGGTGGTGGACCGGCCCGACCCGGGCATCACCCTCACGGGCGAGGGCGCCCAGACGCGGGTGGACATCGAGCAGCACCCGGCCTGCCCCGGGGCCCAGACCGCCGTCAGCGAATTCATGATCCTGGCCAACTCCGCCGCCGGAGACTGGGGCCGCGAGCACGGCGTGGCGCTCATCCACCGCACCCAGGACATCACCCTGCCCGGCGACGCCGCCGGGGTCTGGACCAGCCCCGAGGACGCCCACCGCGTGGTGCGGCTCATGGCACCCACCTGCCAGGAGCTGACCCCGCGCCGCCACGCGACCATCGCCGCCGAGGCCTACGCGCCCCTGACCTCGCCCCTGCGCCGCTATGCGGACCTGGTGAACATGGCCCAGATGCTCCACGTGCTCGAACACGGCGCCCCGCTGTGGGACGCCGAAGAGCTGGGCCGCATACTGCCGCACCTCACGGCGCGCACCGAGGCCGCCGGGCGCATCCAGCGCTTCCGCCCGCGCTACTGGAAGCTCGTGTACTTCCGCCAGAACCGCAAGGAGCAGTTCGAGGCCGTGGCCGTGGAAGACGGGCAGTTGGTAACCCTGGCCCTGCCGCGCGAGCAGTTGTACGTGCGCGTCCCGCGCCAGATGCTCGGCGACAAGATCTACCCCGGCCAGCGCTTCCTCGTCCGCATGCACAAGGTCAACCCGCTGACCAACGAGCTGCGCGTGGCCGAGGCCTGGGAGCAGTAGCCCGGGCGGGCCCCCGCGCTCCCCGCTGGTCTGCCCGCAGGCCTGCAACCAGCCCCGGCGCCCCTGCGGCAACGCGCCCCGGGGCTGTCCCGGCGCCGCAAAAAACCGGGGCTGTCCTCGCTGGCGAGGGCAGCCCCGGTTTTGCACCCGGCCAGCGGCGCAAGGCCCTAGAGGGAAGTGGCATCGCCCGGCTCGGGCAGGAAGGCCTCCACGTCCGCCGCGTCGCGCAGCAGGGCTTCGATCTCGCCGCGCCGTTCGCGGCGCACCTCGCGGTTCATGTGCACCAGCCACAGCCGCCGGGCCCGGGCCTGGCGGGCAAAGGCGATGGCCCCGGCCACGGTGCCGTGCCCGGGGGTTTCGGCGTCCAGGGCGTAGGCCTCGTGGGCCAGCAGGTCCGCGTCGCGGGCCAGGGCCAGGGTGGCCTCCGTGGGTTTGCCGTCGCCGGAGTAGAACACCGCCGCGCCCTCGGCCTGGGCGCGCACGGCCAGGCACGGCGCGCCGTGGTCCGCCAGGGCGCAGGCCCAGGTGAACCCGGCGGCCTCCACCTCCCGGCCCGGGTCCATCTCGTGGACCTCCAGCCCGAAGCGCATCCGGGCCCGGAACCCGGGGTAGGCCATGTCCATGGCCTGCACGGCCAGTTCGCCCACGCCCCGGGGCCCCAGCAGGGCCAGCGGCGCCGTGCGGCCCTGCTCCCAGAAGCGCAGGAAGAGCAGCGGCAGGCCCAGGAAATGGTCGCCATGGAAATGCGAGATCCACACCGCGTCCAGGCGCAGGGGTGCGCCCGCGCAGGCCCAGAAGGCGTGGGCGGCGGTGAAGCCGCAGTCCAGCAGCGCCGAACGCTCCCCGGCTTCCAGCAGCAGGCAGGTGTTGGGCAGGGTTTCGTCGAAGGCCTCGCCCACGCCCGGAAAGGTCACGCGCATGGCCGCCCCCTAGTCGAAGATGACGGTCTTGTTGCCGTTGAGCAGGATGCGGTCTTCCAGGTGCCAGCGCACGGCCCGGGCCAGGATCTGGCGTTCCAGGTCGCGGCCCAGGTCCTTGAGGGCCCCGATGTCGTGGCGGTGGGTCACGCGGGCCACGTCCTGCTCGATGATCGGCCCGGCGTCCAGCTCCTCGATGACGTAGTGCGCCGTGGCGCCGATGAGCTTCACGCCCTTGTCGTAGGCCTTCTGGTAAGGGTTGGCGCCCACGAAGGCGGGCAGGAAGGAATGGTGGATGTTGATGATGCGCAGCGGGAAATGGGCCACGAAGGCCCCGGAGAGGATTTGCATGTAGCGCGCCAGGACCACCAGGTCCACGCCCTCGGTCAGCTCCAGCAGGCGCGCCTCGGCCCGGGCCCGGCCCTCGGGGCCGGGGGCCACGGGCACGTGGTGGAAGGGGATGCCGAAGCCTTCCACCACCGGGCGCAGCTCGTCGTGGTTGCTGGCCACCAGGGCGATGTCCGTGGGCAGCTTGCCGCGCCGCCACAGCCAGAGCAGCTCCAAAAGGCAGTGGTCCAGCCGCGAGACGAGGATGGCCGTGCGCTTGACGCGCGCGGCGTAGCTGATGTGCCAGCGCATGTCGAAGCGCGCGGCCACGGTTTCGGCAAAGGCCTTTTCCAGCGCCGGGCCGGACACGTCCATGTGCGGGGTGTGGAATTCCAGGCGCGAGAGGAACGTGCCGCCCTCGGGATCGGTGGAATACTGGTCGAGGGTGGTGATGTTCACCGCGTGGGAGTAGAGGAAACTGCTCACCGCCGCGACGATGCCGGGGCGGTCCGGGCAGGAGATGAGCAGCCGGGCGATGGAATCGGTGCTGGGCATGGGCGTCCTTGCTGGCCGCGCGCGGCGGCGGGTGTCGGTGCCGCAGGACTGTAGGCAAAACCCGGGGCGGGAGCAAGCCCGGGCCGCCCCCCTTGCCCAAGCGCCCCGGCGTCGCCTGCGGGGTTGCGCAAGGCGGCCCAGGGGCGCTACATATCAGGAAATGGAGCCCCGGGCGGCAAGTCCGCCACGGGCAGCAGGACCCGCGCAACGGAGGACGCATGACCCCACCCCACGCAAGCCCGGGCGCCCCGGGCCGCTTCGGCCTCGAAGGGCTGCGCCTGGGCGCTCTGGGCGCGGCGCCCGTGGCTCTGGGCGTAGCCGCATACGGGCTGGTCTACGGCATGCTCGCCGGGCAGGCGGGCATGACCCTGGCCGAGGCAGGCGCCATGAGCGCCCTGGTCTTCGCCGGGGCCTCGCAGTTCGTGGCCCTGGAGATGTGGAGCCCGGACGTGCTGGTCCAGCCGCTGCCCGTGGCAACCCTGGCGCTCATGGCCCTGGTGGTCAACCTGCGCCATGTGCTCATGGGCGCCTCCCTGGGGCCGCACCTGGCCGGAATCGGGCCGCTGCGGGCCTACGGCAGCATGTTCTTCCTGGTGGACGAGGGCTTCGCCCTGGCGGCGGCCTACCACGCCCGGGGCGGGCGCAAGGCGTCGTTCCTGCTGGGCACGGGGCTTGTGATCTACGCGGCCTGGCTGGGCGCCACCCTGGCCGGGCACGCCGCCGGGGCCCTGGTGCCCGACCCCGCGCGCTACGGGCTGGACTTCGCCTTCACGGCGGCCTTCCTGGCCCTTCTGGCCGGGCTGTGGCGCGGGCGGGGCGACGCGGGCATCTGGCTGGTGGCCGCCGTGGTGGCCGTGGCCGGGCAGCAGCTTCTGCCCGGCAAATGGTACATCCTGCTGGGCGGGCTGGCCGGAGGGCTGGCCGGGCTGGTGCACCATGAGCGCTAGCGCCCAGGCCCTGGCGGCCATCGCGGCCATGGCGGCGGTGACCTACGCCACGCGCGCCGCCGGGCTGTTCCTGGTGGGCCGCCTGCGCATGGGGCGGCGCGCCGAGGCGTTCCTGTCGGCCATTCCCGGGGCGGTGGTGGTCTCGCTGGTGGCCCCGGCGGTGCTGACCCAGGGGCCGGCCGAGGCCCTGGCCGGGCTGGTGGCCCTGGCCGTCGCCGCCACCACGCGCAGCCTGCCCCTGGCCATGGTCGCGGGCGTGGGCGCGGTGTGGGCGCTGCGCCTGGTGCTCTAGGGCCGCGTTCTTTCCTTTTCCCCCGGGCCCGGGGCGTGCTAGGCTGCGCACAAACCCCAAGGAGGCCCGATATGCACCGCATCCCGACCCGCCGCGCGGCTTTCGCCTGCGCGGCCCTGCTGCTGGCCCTGCTGCTGGCCCTGCCCGCCCTGGCCGGAGCACCCCAGCGCATCATGACCAGCGTGACCACCGCCGACGTGAACCGCGCGGCCATGGCCATCCAGTTCACCCACGCGGCCATGAAATCCAAGGGCGTGCCCGCCACGCTGTTCTTCAACGTGGACGGCGTGCGCCTGGTCAACCGGGGCGTGCCCTCCCCGGTCTACCCCACGGGCCAGTCCATCCGCGAGATGATCGAGGCCTTCATGCGCGACGGCGGCACGGTCCTGGCCTGCCCCATGTGCATGAAGCACATCGCCGGCATGACCGAGGCCGACCTCATGGACGGCGTGGCCTCCAAGGCCGGGGCCGGAGTGGATGCGGCCATGGCGCCGGACACGCTGGTGCTGACGTATTGACGCAGCGGGGCCTTGCGGCGCCGCAGGAAGGACGCCCAGGGCGGCAAAAGATGCATCGCATCCGCAAAAATGAACAAAGCATTCTGGACAAGAATGCAGTTTTGCGGTTTATATGCAACCATGACCACCATCGAAGAATACCACTTCGGGGTCATCCGGGTCGATGGAGAGACCTACCGCAACGATGTGAAAATCGTGGAAGGGGCGGTGGTGCCCAAGTGGTGGCGCAGGCGCGGGCATGTGTTCGACGTGCGCGACGTGCGCGACATCCTGGCGGCGCGGCCTGCCGTGCTGGTGTGCGGCACGGGCTCCTCGGGCATGGCCCGGGTGTCCGAGGCTCTGGAGCGGCGTCTGGCCGCCGAGGGCATCGCCCTGCACGCCCTGCCCACGGCCCAGGCGGTGGAGGCCTTCAACCGCCTGGGCGGCGAAGGCGTCGCCGTGGCCGGGGCCTTCCACCTGACCTGCTAGGCGGCCCCCCCGGGGCGGCAGGTGAATCCATCATCGGTTGTTTGCCCGCCAGCCCGCGCCCGGCGCGGGCTGGCGGGCTATGCGCCACCTGCAACCAGCCGGGAAAGCGGCAGGTTTTCCCGAGGCTGTGAATTTTTCCCTTGACACCCCTTCCCTCCGGGGATATTTGCTCCCCCATGCGCAACCAAACCCCCCTCCCGACCAGCACCGGTACCGCCGCCTCCAGCTTCGGCTGGATGTACTTTTGGTACTTTATGCCGGCCTGCGGTCAGGGACGGGGTGCTGTGTAGCGTCAACACACATCAGACCTCCAGGGCCGCGGGCAGAAAGTCCGCGGCCCTTTTTGTTCCTTGGGGGCCGTGGGCCCGGGCGCCGGAGCGCAGCAGCAGGAGCAGCAGATGAACACGAACATGGGCAAAGCCGTGCGCCTGGAGCGCCTCTTCGACCGCAACACCGGGCGCATCATCGTCGTGCCCCTGGACCACGGCGTCACCGTCGGGCCCATCTACGGCATCGTGGACCTGCGCGACACGGTGAACCAGATCGCCGAGGGCGGCGCCAACGCGGTGCTCATGCACAAGGGCATGCCGCGCTGCTCGCACCGCGGCTCGGGCAAGGACGTGGGCCTGATCATCCACCTCTCGGGCAGCACGTCGCTGTCGCCCTTCCCCAACGCCAAGACCCTGGTGGGCACGGTGGAGGACGCCCTGCGCCTGGGCGCAGACGGCGTGTCGGTGCACATCAACCTGGGCGACGAAACCGAGCGCGACATGCTGCACGCCCTGGGCGAGGTGACCAGCAAGGCCGACTCCTGGGGCATGCCCGTGCTGGCCATGATGTACGCCCGGGGCCCGCGCATCAAGAACGAGTTCGACCTCGACGTGGTGCGCCACTGCGCACGCGTGGGCCAGGAACTGGGCGCCGACGTGGTCAAGGTGCCCTACACCGGCGACATCGCCAGCTTCTCCCGCGTGGTGGAGTCGTGCTGCATCCCGGTGGTCATCGCGGGCGGGCCCAAGCTCGAATCCACCACCGACCTTTTGGCCATGGTCCACGACTCGGTGCAGGCCGGGGGCGCGGGCCTGTCCGTGGGCCGCAACGTGTTCCAGCACAAGAACGTCTCGCGGCTGCTCAAGGCCCTGAACGGCATCGTCCACGGCGACTGGGACCTGGACCAGGCCGTGGAATTCATGGGCGAAGACCTCTAGCCCCCACTCAGGAGACGCCCATGAAGACCATCTATTTCCAGGCCATCCCCTTCGACAAGGCCCAGGTGACCCTGGCCCTGGAATCCGGGGTGGACGGCGTGATCACCACCGCCAAGGACGCCGACGCCGTGCGCGCCCTGGCCAAGATCGAGGTGCTGACCCCCGGCGACTTCACCCGCGTGGCCCTGGGCTCCAAGGCCGACGAAAAGGACGCCGCCAAGGCCCTGGCCGCCGGAGCCCGCGTCATCCTGGCCCACGGCTGGGAGATCATCCCCGTGGAGAACCTGCTGGCCCAGGGCACGGGCCTGGGCTGCGAGGTGAAGAGCCTGGACGAAGCCCGGCTGGCCGCTGGCATCCTGGAGCGCGGGGTGGACTTCGTGGTCCTTCTGCCCGAGGGCGCCGGGGCCATGAAGGCCGTGGTGGCCGACCTCAAGCTCAGCCAGGGCACCCTGGCCCTGGAGGCCGCCACGGTCACCGCCGTGCGCCCCGCCGGGCTGGGGCACCGCGTCTGCGTGGACACCATGAGCATGCTGCGCACCGGGCAGGGCATGCTGGTGGGCAATTCCAGCGCCTTCACCGTCCTGGTGCACGCCGAAACCGAGGCCAACCCCTATGTGGCGGCCCGGCCCTTCCGGGTCAACGCGGGGGCCGTGCACGCCTACGCGGCCATGCCCGGCGACCGCACGCGCTACCTGGAAGAGCTGGCCGCAGGCGACGAGGTGCTCATCGTGGACGCGCGCGGCGCCACCAGCCTGGCCACCGTGGGCCGGGTCAAGGTCGAGGTGCGGCCCATGCTGCTCGTCACCGCGCGCACCGACGCCGGGCGCGAGGGCGCGGTGTTCCTGCAGAACGCCGAGACCATCCGCGTGGTGCGCGAGGACGGCTCGCCCGTGTCGGTGGTCACCCTGGCCGAGGGCGACCGCATCCTGGTGCGCACCGATCAGGCCGGGCGCCATTTCGGCATGCGCATCGCCGAGGACATCAAGGAAGGATAAGGCCATGCCCGACACCAAGGACTGCGCCGCGCGCATGGACGCCCTGCGCGCCGAGATCGACACCCTGGACCGCGAGCTGCTGGCGCTGCTCAACCGCCGCGCGGCCTGCTCCCAGGAGGTCGGGCGCATCAAGGCCGAGGAGCGCGACCTGATCTTCAAGCCCTTCCGCGAGAAGGAAGTGCTGGCCGGGCTGGCGGCGGCCAACACGGGCCCGCTGCCCGAAGAGCACCTGCGCGCCATCTACCGCGAGATCCTCTCCTCCAGCCGCAGGCTCCAGCGCCCGCAGCAGGTGGCCTACCTGGGCCCGGAGGGCACCTTCTCGTACTTCGCGGGCGTGGAATTTCTGGGCCACAGCGTGGACTTCGTGCCCAAGGCCGGGCTGGAGGGCGTGTTCCGCGCCGTGTCCCAGGGCGAAACCGAGCTGGGCATCCTGCCTCTGGAGAACTCCCTGCACGGCACCGTGGGCCAGAGCCTGGACCTGTTTTTGCGCTTCGAGGTCCACGTGCTGTCCGAGCTGTTCTGCAAGATCAGCCACACCCTGCTGTCCACGGCCCCGCGCCTGGCCGACGTCAAGGCCGTGTACTCGCACCCCCAGCCCCTGGCCCAGTGCGACGCCTGGCTGCGCACCAACGTGCCCGGGGCCAAGCTGATCCCCGCCGAAAGCACCGCCGCCGCCGCCGCCCGCGTGGCCGAAACCCCGGGCGCCGCAGCCATCGGCCACAAGGCCCTGGCGGCCATGTTCGGGCTGAACGTGCTGGCCCGGGGCATCGAAGACCTGCCCGACAACTGGACGCGCTTTGTGGTCATCGGCCCGCGCCCGGCGGCGGGCGGGGTCCGCGACAAGACCTCGCTGCTGTTCACCGTGCCCGACAAGCCCGGGGCCCTGGTGGGCGTGCTGGCGGCCCTGTCGGCCCACGGCATCAACATGAAGAAGCTCGAATCGCGGCCCATGCGCGGCGAGAAGTGGAAGTACGTGTTTTTCGTGGACCTGGAATGCGACCTGGGCAGCGAGGCCTACGCCCGCGCCCTGGCCGACGTGGCCGCCAACTGCCACACCATGCGCATCCTGGGCAGCTACCCCCAGGGCCCGTCCCTGGACGTGTCCGCCGGGCTGGACTAGAACGGCGCGCAAGACAATCCCTGGCCCGCGACCCGGGCCGCAAGCGAGGATACCGCCATGCAACTGTGCTACGACTCCAAGAACGACGTGCTGACCATCGTGCTCTCCTCCACCCCGGTGCGCACCCTGGACACCGAAAAACCCGGCGTGGTGCTGGGCTACGGCGGCGACGGCACCCTGGTCAACTTCGAGATCAAGAACGCCTCGCGGCGCATCGACAACCCCCGCTCGGTGGATCTGTGCGTCAACGGGCGCAACGTCCAGGGCATGAAGCTCCTCTAGGGCCGCCGCCATGACCGCGCACGTCGTTTCCGTCCAGGCCCCGCCGAGCAAGTCGCTCTCGCACCGCATGGTCATCGCCGCCGCCCTGGCCGACGGGGTGAGCGAGGTCCGCCGCGTGCTGCAAAGCGACGACCTGGAGCGGACCATGGGCTGCCTGGCGGCCTGCGGCGCGCGCTTCGAGGCCGACGGCGACGCGCTGCGCGTGGAGGGCGTGGCCGGGCGGCCCCGGGGCGGGCAGGCCGAGCCCGTGAGCCTGGACGTCCACGAATCAGGCACCACCTGCCGGCTGATGACCGCCGTGGCCGCCGCCGGGCAGGGCCTGTTCCGCGTGCACGGCGCCCCGCGCATGCACGAGCGGCCCATCGGCGCCCTGGCCCGGGCCCTGGAAGCTCTGGGCACGCGCTTCCACTGGGAGGCCCGCCCGGGCTACCCGCCCTTCGTGATGACCGCTGCGGGCCTGAGCGGCGGCGAAATCACCGTGGACCTGGACGAGTCCAGCCAGTACCTCTCGGGCCTGCTGCTGGCCGCGCCTTCGGCGTCGCGCCATATGGTCATCGCCGTGGGCGGCACCAAGGTCGTGTCCTGGCCCTATGTGGCCCTGACCCTGGCCGTGCAGGAGCTGTTTGGCGTGCGCGCCAAGGCCCAGCGCCACGACGGCGAGTCCTGGATTTCCGCCGACTGGCGGACCATGCGCCGCGTGGACCCGGGCCGGGTGCGCTTCGTGGTCCGCCCCGGGGCTTACCGCGCCGGGAGCTACGTGGTCGAGGGCGACTGGAGCAACGCCTCGTATTTCCTGGCCGCCGGGGCCGTGGGGCCGCACCCGGTGCGCGTGGCGGGCCTGCGCGAGGATTCGCTCCAGGGCGACCGCGCCATCCTGGACATCCTGCGCCAGATGGGCGCGCGCGTCATGTGGCACGACGACGCCGTGACCGTGGCCCCGCCCGAGGCCGGGCCCCTGGCGGGCGTGACCGTGGACATGGCCGCCTGCCCGGACATCGTGCCCACCGTGGCCGCCGCCGCCTGCTTCGCGGCAACGCCCACGGAGATCCACGGCGCCGCGCACCTGCGCATCAAGGAATGCGACCGCCTGGAGGCCACGGCCACGGAGCTGGGCCGCGCCGGGGCCCGGGTCACGGTGCTGCCCGACGGGCTGCGCATCGACCCCGCGCCCCTGGCCGCCGGGAGCACGGTGCCCGTCACCACCTACGGCGACCACCGCATCGCCATGAGCACCTCCCTGCTGCGCCTGGCGGGCGTGCGCCCCGAATTCGACACCCCGGGCTGCGTGGCCAAGTCCTTCCCGGGCTTCTTCGACGAATGGAACAAGCTCGTTTCGCAACTTGAGTCGTGATTCCAGATGCCTAGGACTGTTATGAACATTGGCGACATCCTGCTCGTGGGCGCCCGGGGGCGCATGGGGCGCCTGCTGGCCGAGCGGGCCCGCGCCACCGGGCTGGCCGTGCGCGGGCTGGACGCGCCGCTCTCCCCCGAGGCCCTGGCCCAGGGTGCCCGGGGGGCGGACCTGGTGCTCCTGGCCGTGCCCGCCGCGGCCATGGCCGAGGTGGCCGGGCTGTGCGCGGCGGCCATGGCCCCGGGGCAGATCCTGGCCGACATCTGCTCGGTGAAGGTCCAGCCCCTGGCCGAAATGCTGGCGGCCCACCCCGGCCCGGTGGTGGGCACGCACCCGCTCTTCGGCCCCACCCCGGGGCCGGACGCCACGCGGGTGGCCATCGTGCCCGGGCGCGGCGAGGCCGCCGCCGGGGCCGTGGCCGACCTCATGGCCCGCCTGGGCTTCACGCCCTTTGCCACCACCGCCGAAGCCCACGACGAGGCCATGGCCCACGTCCAGGGCCTGAATTTCGTGACCAGCGTGGCCTACCTGGCCACCCTGGCCCAGCGGCCCGACCTGGCCGACTTCGCCACCCCCAGCTTCACCCGCCGCCTGGAGGCCGCGCGCAAGATGCTCACCGAAGACAGCGCGCTCTTCGCCGGGCTCATGGACGCCAACCCCTACACCCAGGACGCCGTGCGCACCTACCGGTCCATGCTCAACATCGCCGCTGGCGGCGACATCGAACTGCTGTGCGAGCGGGCCAACTGGTGGTGGCGACACGACACCGGCGGGGGAGGCTGATGCACGCAGGTCGATAGATCATCGATGACACGCCGCATCCTCCCCCGGGGAATGCGGCGTTTTCTTTTGCACCGCGCGCGGGCCAGGCCCGGGCGCCCAACCGGAGCACAGGGAAGAAGGAGGAGTCATGGAACCCATGGAACTGAGGCAGTACGGGCAATGGCTGCCCGCCGACATCCAGACCCCGGTCAGCCTGTTCCTCGGGCTGGTGGGGCACAAGCAGGGCCTGCTGCTGGAAAGCGCCGAGGTGGACGGCCGCTTCGGGCGCTACAGCATCGTGGCCTACAACTACGCCATGCGCCTGTCCTGCACCCGCGGCAGGCTGGACGTGGGCGTGCGCGACGAGCGCCTGCAGGGCATGAAGGCCTTCAACGGCCTGCCCTTCCTGGACGGGGTGCGCCAGGTCATGGCCCACCTGCGCATCGTGCCCGCCGAGGGCTTCGAGGAGCTGCCGCCCATCACGCGCTCGCTCATGGGCTACTTCGGCTACGGGGTGGCGGGCATGTTCGAGCCCAAGCTCGCGCCGCTGCTGCCCGCCGGTGAGGCCGAGGCCTGCCTGGTGCTGCCCGGCAACGTGGTCATGTTCGACCACCTCTACCACCGGCTGTGCTTCCTGACCCTGACCAAGGGCGTGCGGCCCCAGGCGGACATCCGCAACGTGACCCGCACCCCCGTGGTGCCCAACGTCGGCGAGGTGCGCACCGACCCCGGCGAGGGCTCCTACAAGAAGGGCGTGGCCGACGCCATCGAGCTGATCCGCCAGGGCGAGTGCATCCAGACCGTGCTCTCCACGCGCTTCTCGGCCTCCTTCGAGGGCGACAGCTTCGTGCTCTACCGGCGGCTGCGCCAGGTGAACCCCTCGCCGTACATGTTCTACATGCGCCTGCCCAAGGTCGAGCTGCTGGGCTCCTCGCCGGAGATGCTCGTGCGCTGCCGGGGCGGCGAGCTGACCACCTGCCCCATCGCGGGCACCCGCCCGCGCGGCGACAGCCCCGCCCAGGACGAAGCCCTGGCCGCCGAGCTGCTGGCCGACCCCAAGGAACGCGCCGAACACGTCATGCTCGTGGACCTGGGCCGCAACGACCTGGGGCGCATCGCCACCCCCGGCTCGGTGCGCGTGGACAAGTACATGCAGGTGGAGCGCTTCTCCCACGTCATGCACCTGACCTCCTACGTCAGCGCCCGGCTCAAGGACGGCCTGGACGCCCTGGACGTGCTGGCCAGCACGTTTCCGGCGGGCACGGTGTCCGGCGCGCCCAAGGTGCGGGCCATGCAGATCATCGCCGATATCGAGCGCCAGGGGCGCGGGCCCTACGCGGGGGCCATCGGCTGGCTGGGGCTGGACCCGGGCCGCGTGGACCTGGACACCGGCATCACCATCCGCAGCATGTGGGTGCGCGGGGGGGTGCTGTCCTGGCAGGCGGGCGCGGGTATCGTCTACGACTCCGACCCCGACCGCGAATGGCAGGAATGCCACAACAAGGCCCGCGTCATCCGTGAAATCCTGACCGGCAAGGGAGGCCTCGATGTTCTTGCTGATTGACAACTACGACTCGTTCACCTTCAACCTCGTGCAGGCCTTCCAGCGCCAGGGCCGCGACCCGCTGGTGAAGAAGAACGACGATCCCGCCCTGCTGGAGCTGGCCACGGACCCGGCCCTGGCCATGGTCTGCCTCTCCCCGGGCCCCAGCCGCCCCGAGAACGCGGGGCTGTGCCTGGAATTCCTGGCCCGGCTGCCCCACGCGGTGCCCGTGCTGGGCGTGTGCCTGGGCCACCAGGCCCTGGGCCTGTTCGCGGGGGCGCCCGTGGTGGTCAACGCGCGCATCATGCACGGCAAGACCTCGCTGGTGGACCACGACGCCACGGGCCTGTTCGCGGGCCTGCCCCGGCCCATGGAGGTCGGGCGCTACCATTCGCTGGTGGTGGACGTGGACAAGGCCCCGGCCCCGACCCAGGCGCTGTTGCGCGTCACCGCGCGCACGGACCAGGGCGAGGTCATGGGCCTGGAATACACCGACCGCCCCTGGGCGGGCGTGCAGTTCCACCCCGAATCGGTGCTGACCCCCGACGGCGAGCGCCTGCTCGCCAATTTCCCCCAAGCCCTGCTGCCCCAAGGAGAGATGCGATGACCATGCACATGGCCGACGTTCTGGAACTTCTGGCCTACCACAAGGATCTGCCCGCAGAGATGGCCGACGAGGCCTTCGCCCGGCTCATGGACGGCACCATGACCCCGGCCCAGGCCGGGTCGTTCCTCATGGGCCTCAAAACCAAGGGCGAGACCGCCCGCGAGCTGGCCGCCGCCGTGCGCGCGGCCCTGCGCCACGCCCGGCCCGTACACGGCCTGTCCGGCCCGCGCATCGACACCTGCGGCACCGGCGGCGACGGCACGTGCAGCTTCAACTGCTCCACGGCCACGGCCCTGGTGCTGGCGGGGCTGGGCCACGACGTGGTCAAGCACGGCAACCGCTCGGTGTCGAGCACCTGCGGCAGCGCCGACGCCCTGGAGGCCCTGGGCCTGTCCCTGACCACCGAGCCCGACGCCGTGGCGGGCGAGCTGGCCGCGCGGCACTTCGCCTTCCTCTTCGCCCCGGGCTACCACCCGGCCTTCAAGCATATCATGCCCGTGCGCCGCGAGATCGGCTGCCGCACGCTGTTCAACCTGCTGGGGCCGCTGCTCAACCCGGCCCGGCCCACGCACCAGCTCCTGGGCGTGGGCATCCCGGGGTTCGCCCCGCGCATGGCCAAGGTCCTGGCGCTGACGGGCGTGTCGCGGGCCTGCGTGGTCCACGGCGCGGGCGGATTCGACGAGCTGACGCCCTTTGGTGTAAACTCCGTGGTCTGGGTTCGCGACGGCTGGCTGCGCGAGGACGTCATCGACCCCCAGGCCCTGGGCCTTGCGCAGCACAAGCCCGAGGACGTGGCCGTGGCCAGCAAGGACGCCGCCGTGGCCGTGCTGCGCGAGCTGCTGGAAGGCGGCGGCCCGCAGGCCATGCGCGACATGCTCGTGCTCAACGTGGCCGCGTGCCTGCACCTGCTGGACGCCGCGCCGGACATGGCCGCCGCCGTGGAACAGGCCCGGGCCGCCGTGGCCGCCGGAGTCGGGAGGGCGCTGCTCCATGCTTGAACGTTTCGCCCAGGCCAAGCGCCGCGAGATCATGGACCTCATGGCCCTGGACGCCGGGGGGCGGATGCCCGCGCCCCGGCCCGGCCCGCGCCCGCCCTTCGCGGCGGCCCTGCGCGCGGCGGGGTCCGGGGCCGTGGTGGCCGAATACAAGCGCGCCTCGCCCAGCCGGGGCGACATCAACCTCGCCCTGGGGCCCCTGGACGTGGCCCGGGCCTACGCGCGCGGCGGGGCCGCCGCCATGAGCGTGCTCACCGAGGCCGACCACTTCCGGGGCGAGCTGGGCTTCCTGGACGCCTGCGTTCCAGCGGGGCTGCCACTCTTGCGCAAGGACTTCGTGCTCCACCCGCTCCAGGTGCGCCACACGGCGGCCACCCCGGCCTCGGCCCTGCTGCTCATCGCGCGCATGGTCGAGCCCCGCGAGCTGGCGCACATGATCGCCCTGGCCGCCGACCTGGGCCTGGAAACCGTGACCGAGGTCTTCGACGGCGAAGACCTGGCCCGGGCGCGCGGCGCCGGGGCGACCCTGATCCAGGTCAACAACCGCGACCTGGACACCCTGGAAATCTCGCTGGATGTCTCGCGCCGGCTGGCTGGCGCCAAGATGCCCGGCGAAACCTGGATCTCGGCCAGCGGCATCACGCGCGGCGCCCAGGTGGCCGAGCTGGCCGCCCTGGGCTACGACGCCGTGCTGGTGGGCACCTTCCTCATGGAGGGCGCCGACCCCGGCGCGGCCCTGGCCCGGCTCATCGAGGAGAGCAGACAATGAGCGACACCCGCCCCGCCGGGGCCCCCGCACCCCACCCCGCCCGGCCCCTGGTCAAGGTCTGCGGCATCACCCGCCAGGAGGACGCCGACGCCTGCCTGGACGCGGGCGTGGACATGCTCGGGTTCATCTTCCACCCCCCGAGCCCGCGCTGCGTGACCCCGGCCCGAGCCGCCGCCCTGCACACCCCCGGCGCCCTGCGCGTGGGCGTCTTCGTGCGCCAGACCCAGGCCGAGGTGCTTCACGTCATGGCCGCCGCCCGCCTGGACCTGGCCCAGCTGTGCGGCGACAACGACCCGGCCTTCTGCCGCGCCGTGGGCCCCGGGCGGGTACTGCGCGTGTTCTGGCCCGAGCGCTACCCCGCGCGCGCGGCCCTGGAGGACGACCTGCACCGCATGGCTCCGGCCATGGCCTACGCCCTGCTGGACGCCGGAACCTCCGGCGGCGGCCATGGCCGCGCCCAGGACGCCGAACGCCTGGCTGGCCTGGAAAGCCCCGTGCCCTGGCTGCTGGCGGGCGGGCTGTCGCCCGAAACCCTGCCTGCGGCCATGGCTGCCTGCACCCCGGCGGGCTACGACCTCAACTCCGGCCTGGAATCGGCCCCCGGCGTCAAGGACCACGCGCGCATCCGCGCGGCCCTGGCCCTGCTCCGCCCCCGGGGCTGACCCCGGCGCACCCGCAACCACCAAACCGGGCCGGGCCCCCGCCCGCCCGAAAAGGACGACGCACCATGAGAAAAGGATACTTCGGAGAATTCGGCGGGCAGTTCGTGCCCGAGCTGCTCATGCCGCCGCTCAAGGAACTGGAGGACGCCTACCGCACCATCGCCCGCTCCAAGCCCTTCCTCACGGAATTCGGACAGATCCTGGCCGAATACGTGGGCCGCTCCACCCCGCTCTACCGCTGCCCCAACCTCTCGGCGGAGCTGGGCTTCAACCTCTACCTCAAGCGCGAGGACCTGGCGCACACCGGCGCCCACAAAATCAACAACACCATCGGCCAGGCCCTGCTGACCCGGCACATGGGCAAGCGCGTGCTGCTGGCCGAAACCGGCGCGGGCCAGCACGGCGTGGCCTCGGCCACGGCGGCGGCCATGCTCGGCCTGTCGTGCATCGTCTACATGGGCGCCACCGATGTGGTCCGCCAGGCCCACAACGTGCAGCGCATGCGCCTGCTGGGCGCCGAGGTCCGCCCCGTGGAGTCCGGCACCAAGACCCTCAAGGACGCCATCAACGCCGCCCTGCGCCACTGGATCGCCGAGCAGGCCGACACGCACTACTGCATCGGCTCGGTGGTCGGCCCCGCGCCCTTCCCCGAGCTGGTGCGCGACTTCCAGTCCGTCATCGGCCACGAATGCCGCCAGCAGTGCGTGGAGCGCTTCGGCACCCTGCCCGACCTCGTGGTGGCCTGCGTGGGCGGCGGGTCCAACGCCATGGGCATCTTCCACCCCTTCGTGGAGGACCGCGAGGTGCGCCTGGTGGGCGTGGAGGCCGCAGGCACCGGCCAGCCGGGCTGCTACCACTCGGCCTCCGTGACCCAGGGCACCCCCGGCGTGCTCCACGGCACGCGCACCCGCCTGCTCCAGACCGCCGACGGCCAGATCCTGCCCTCGCACTCCGTGGCCCCGGGCCTGGACTACCCCGGCGTCGGCCCCGAGCACTCCTGGCTCGACGCCTCGGGCCGCGCCGAATACGTGACCGTCAACGACACCCAGGCCCTGGCCGCCTTCCAGGTCCTGTGCCGCCGCGAGGGCATCATCCCGGCCCTGGAGTCGTCCCACGCCCTGGCCTACGTGCTGGAAAACCGCGACGCCATCGAGCCCGGCTCCAACGTGGTGGTCAACCTCTCGGGGCGCGGCGACAAGGACCTGGGCATCGTGGCCGAAGTGCTCGGCGTCTAGCCGACCCCGCACCCAACGCACCCAACCGCGCGGCCAGCCCGCGCAGGAGAACGCATATGCCTTCCAAACTCACCCAACGCATCCGCGAGGCCCAGGCCGCCGGGCGCAAGGCGCTCATCCCCTACCTGCCCGCAGGGTTCCCCGGCCTGGACCAGTTCTGGGACGCCGTGGCCGACCTCGACCGCGCAGGCGCCGACATCATCGAAATCGGCGTGCCCTTCTCCGACCCCGTGGCCGACGGCCCCACCGTGGAACAGGCGGCCCTGGAATGCCTGGAACGCGGCGTGACCCTCAAATGGATCCTCCAAGAGCTGGAAAAACGCGCCGGGCAGTTCCAGGCGGGCATCGTGCTCATGGGCTACCTGAACCCGTTCCTGCAATACGGCCTGGACGCCTTCGCCCGCGACGCCGCCCGCGCCGGGGTGAGCGGCGTCATCATCCCCGACGTGCCCCACGAAGAATCGGCGGACATCCGCGCGGCACTCACGGCCCACGGCCTGGACCTCATCCCCCTGGTGGGCCTGAACACCAGCCCCGCGCGCCTGGCCCTCTACGCCAAGGACGCCACCGGCTTCGCCTACTTCGTGTCCGTGCTGGGCGTCACCGGCGAGCGCGCCGCCCTGCCCGGCGCCATCCGCGACAAGCTGGCCGAGGCCAAGCGGACCTTCAGCGTGCCCCTGGCCCTGGGCTTCGGTCTCAAAACCCCCGACCAGCTCGCCGCCCTGGGCGAGGGCCCCGACGCCGTGGTCTTCGGCTCGGCGCTTATCACCCACCTGCGCGCCGGAGGCACCCCGGCCCAGTTCCTGGCCGCCTGGCGCTAGCGAGGGGGGGGCCAAGCCTGGGGACGGTGCGTGCTCCTTGGGGTTGATTGGCCTCCGGCGGCTTAAGGGCCGTGGGCCCTTAAGAATCCCATTCGGGGTGGGCGTGGCGGCGCGCCGCCACGCCCACCCAATGCGGGATTCTC